>JBFYXR010000370.1:0-21792 GCA_041310455.1 Desulfobacteraceae bacterium
TATCTCCTTGTCTTCATAGGTTAATTCATGTCTGTCTGCATTTTCTGTCATTGGTAAAACTATTAGTCCTTTTTGATTGTTATACATCAAAATATTATGCAAGAAAAAGCCACGCCTTTTAAAGGCGTGGCTTCTGCTTTAATGCAATTGGTTATCGCTGGTTCTTACTTGCCTTCAAACTGTGGCTTTTTACCAACACTTGTGAGCCCTGTCAAGGCATCCTTTGTCCTGAATATCTCATAAAGATGGGCCAGCTCTTCCTTGAGTCCATCCTTCAGGGGCATCTTATAGCCCTTGTCCATGATATCATTGACCATCCTGAGGGCTATAGGCGCCTTTCCTGCTAGGGTTTTGGCCGTCTTGGCTTCCAGAGGATCTTTGCTGTCGATATATTTGCCTGACAGCAAAGCGGGAATGTTTTCATCTGCAAAAAGGGCCTTGATCTTCTGCCATTCCGCCGGGAGTTCTTCGGTCTTCTTTCCTTTTTTAGAGGCCAGCTTTCCTGACTTGATAAGTGACTCTATCTTGGCGTCGATCTCATCGGGTATGAACACCTCTTCGATGAGTCCGATGGCCTTTGCCTCATCAGCGGATATAACCCTTCCTGTGAAGACAAGATATTTTGCCAGCTCCTTGCCGATGTAGCGGCTGGGCCTCTGTGTGCCGCCAAGTCCTGGGTAGATGCCTATGCCTGTCTCAGGGAAGCCCATGACCGCCTTGTTCGTAGCTATAATGACGTCTGTTGACAGGGCGAGTTCGAATCCGCCGCCGAGTGCGAGACCGTCCATCTTCGCAACAACGAGCTTCTTGCTGTCGTCAATGCGGTTAAACACCTCCTGTCCGAAGGAAGTGAAGGCGTAGTTGGCGTCTAGTTTGTCTTCCTTGATGCAGTCTATGAAAAATTTAATATCAGCACCTGCAACAAAGGCCTTGCCTGTGGTCTCAAGGATTATTGCCTTTGTATCCTGATCCGCCTCGGCCTGTTTAAATGACTCGTCCAGCTGATTGACGACCGCATGATTCAGGGCGTTCATGGCATCCGGTCTGGATATGACGACCCTGCCGATCTCACCGTCCTTATAGTATTTAACAAAACGGAATTCCCATGGCTTGCCTGATTTCTTCTGCTCAATAAGGGATTTGGGCATCGTGAGGTCCGGCCACCGTTTAATAAACTCCTCTACTATCTTATAGGCCTTGTCGACCCCGTAGTCGTTCATTAGCTCAAAGGGGCCTTTTGCCCATCTGAGACCAACCTTGGCGCCCAGGTCGATGTCGTCTATAGAGGACACGCCCTCGTCAAGCATGGCTGAGATGATGTAGAATACAACCGCCCTGAACCTGTCCTTGATCATCTCAAGCTTGTCTTCCTGGATCTCGCCTTCAATGGGCCAGAGTTTTCCTGAAGCAGCCTGTTTTTTAAGTATCTCTGATGGATCATAAAACGGAGTCAATCCCAATCCAAGTCCAGCCGAGGCATGAAGGGCCATAGGCACCCCTGTTAAATTAACTATCTCAAAGGGGCCCATGGCTATTCCAAGGGCATCCCTTCCTGCCTTTTCAATGGTGGCAGAGTTCGCTACACCTTCGGCGAGCATCCTGGTGGACTCGTTGTTGACGGGAACGAAGAACCTGTTTACCGCGAACCCCGGGGCGTCCTTGACAAGAATATCGGTCTTGCCTGTGAGCACGCTGTATCTCTTGCAGATATTAAGTGTCTCCTTGGATGTCTTTGTGCCTGGGATGATTTCAACGAGCCTGTTTTTGGCCGGGTGATAGAAGTAATGGAGAGCCAGGAAGCGGTCTTTCCGGTTGACTGGCTCAGCCAGGGCATCTACCCTAAAGGTTGATGTATTTGATGCGATTATTGTCTTTGGGTCGCAGATAGTATCAAGCTGCTTGAAAACGCTATGTTTGATCTTCATATCCTCAGGCACCGCCTCTATGACAATGTCGCAGTCCTTGACATCTGTCATATTGGTTGTTCCAAGAATACGACCCATTATCTCTGATACCTTCTCAGGTGAAAGAATCTTCCGGTCTACCGCCTCCTGAAGGGTCGTCCTAATGGTGTTCAAGCCCTTTTCAACAAATTCGGGCTTGACTTCAACCATTACAACTTCAAGCCCTTCCTGAGCGGTCTTCTGGGCAATACCTGAGCCCATCAAGCCTGCGCCGACTATGCCTATTTTTTTCATATTTGTGTCTCCTTTGCTTTAATATGCTTCCAATTTTATGGGAAGATAAATGGTTTCGGATTTGTTAAGAATTATCTCATTAACAGGATAGTTCGATATGCTGAACGTCCCACATGTCTTTATATTTTAATTTTAAACCTGAAAATCATTGTAAAATATAACAAAAAAAAATATTCAATTTTAATAAATTTGTCAAGTTGTATTTTGTGTTCAGCATAGCGAACAACATGTATGTATTGAGGTACTTATGGCTTGATGAGAATTCCATGAACTGATCTTTTTGACTAAGAAATAAACATCAGAAATACCTAATTAAATATAATACAACAAAGTAAACTTTTGGTCTTCAATGGTGCATACTATGCGGCAGCGTTCAGCCTGAAAAAAATCAAAAAAGCTTTAAGATGGCATTTTATATTAATTTGGTTGCCTTGTTGACTTCTCAAGGTTTTTCAGACAACCTGTCAGCCGTCCTTAGCATAATGCAATACGGTACTTTTTCTGACTTATGAATACAGGTGTATGATGAAACATAGAGGCTCCAGCATCATCTTTGTAAATGATAAACGTCAGGTCCTGCTTTTTTTGAGGGATAACGTGCCTGATATCCCCTATCCAAATACATGGGATGTCCCGGGGGGACATGTTGAGGATAGTGAATTGCCTGAGCAGTGCATAATCCGGGAGATGCGGGAGGAGATGGGGATTGAACTCAAGGGGTTTAAATTTTTCTCGGCAATTGAATTTGACGACAGGATCGAATACACCTTCTGGAAATCGGAAAATATTGATGTTGAAAGAATACGGTTGACCGAAGGCCAGTGTCTCAGGTGGTTCACCCCTGATGAGGTTAATAATACTGTCCTTGCCTATGGATTCAACCGGATCATGGATGATTTTTTCCAGAGTGAAATTTTTTCAAAACAATCGATTTGATTTTCTTTTTAACGAATATTTCCCCTGAAACCTGCAATTATTTCTTGAAATTCAAAGGATTTCCCTATAATTATCATTTTTAACATACTGATTTAAGACAGGTAGAATCATGAAAATCGCCGTAAGCGGAAAAGGCGGTGTAGGCAAAACCACCTTCGCATCCTTTCTGATAAAAGCCCTATCGGATAACGGAATAAAAGTCCTGGCCATTGATGCCGATCCTGACGCTAACCTTGCGCAGGCCCTCGGCGTGAAAAAGGACTCTAAAATAGTGCCTATCTCCGAGATGAAGGAGATTATTGAAGAGAGGACAGAAGCCAAGGTTGGAACCATGGGATCTTTTTTTAAGCTTAATCCCAGGGTCGATGACCTGCCGGAAAAACTCTCTATCAGGATAAACGGCATCAAACTGATGGTTCTTGGCGGGGTCAAGACCGGGGGCAGCGGATGCATATGCCCGGAAAGCACTATGCTTAAAGCACTTGTAAGGCATATTGTTCTGGCGAGGGATGAGGCAGTGGTGCTTGACATGGAGGCGGGGCTGGAACACCTTGGGCGCGGCACCGCCATGGCGGTTGACAGGCTTATAGTAGTCGTTGAGCCCGGCAGGCGAAGTGTTGAAACTGCCCACCATATCCTCAAACTTGCAGGAGACATCGGGCTTAAAAAACTCAGCTTTGTGGGCAATAAGATCAGGTCTGAACAGGACAAGGAATTCTTGATCGGCCTGATGCCCGGCTTTGACTTTCTGGGGTTCATACCATTTGCGGCTGATATAATTGAGGCGGACCTTGAGGGACGTCCGCCTTTTGAAAAAGACCCGGCCGGGCTGGATGCGGTAAGGAAGATGATGGAGAAATTAATATAAAAAAACATATTAAGGGAGAACATACAATGACAAAAAGAATATTTAATTTTAACGCCGGACCGGCGGCCCTGCCTCTGCCGGTGCTCGAAGAAATACAGGCTGAGCTGCTGGACTACAAAGGCACGGGCATGTCCGTGATAGAGATGAGCCACCGTTCCAAGTCTTTTGAAGGAATAATAAACGACGCCATTGAAAGGGCGAAAAGGCTCCTGGGCGCTGATGACGATTACCAGGTCCTCTTTATACAGGGAGGGGCCAGCATGCAGTTCGCCATGATCCCCATGAATCTTGCCCTTCCGGGGAAGCCTGTCGATTATATAGATACAGGCACATGGCCCACCAAGGCCATTAAGGAGGCAAAGATCCAGGGCAAGGACGTCAAGGTGATCGCATCCTCAAAGGACAAGGACTATTCCTATATCACGAAGGAATTTAAGGTTGATAAGGACGCATCATACCTTCACTATACAACTAACAACACCATAGAAGGGACCCAGTGGTCTGCCTATCCGGACTCCCAGGGTGTGCCCCTGATAAGTGACATGTCCTCGGACTTTATGTGCCGTCCCATTGATATCAAGAGATTCGGCCTTGTCTATGCAGGCGCCCAGAAGAATATCGGACCTTCGGGGTCTGCCATGGTAGTCATCAGAAAAGACATGCTGGAAAGAACCCCTGAGGGGATACCTACCATGTTGAAATATACAACCCATGCAAAGGAGAACTCCCTCTACAATACGCCGGCCTGTTTCGTGATCTACACGATAGGCCTTGTAATGAAGTGGCTTGAGGAGACAGTCGGAGGACTTGCAAACATGGAGAAGATCAACATCGAGAAGGCAAAGATCCTTTATGACTATATAGACAATTCATCTTTCTACCGCGGCACTGCGGACAAGGACAGCAGGTCCCTCATGAACGTGACATTCAGACTGCCCAGTGAAGAACTTGAAGATAAATTCGTCAAGGAATCGAAAAAGGCAGGCATGGACGGGCTTAAGGGGCATCGGTCGGTTGGAGGATGCCGCGCATCGCTCTATAACGCCACCGGCGTTGACGCTGTCAGGGGGCTTCTGTCCTTTATGGCGGAGTTTGAGAAAAAAGAGGGATAGAGATGAACAGGACCCGTATAGCAGATATATTCACAGCCGCGGCGGCCGATCGTGAATGCACGGTAATGGGATGGCTCAGAACCAGGAGGGACTCCAAGGGAGGGTTCTCCTTTATTGAGGTAAACGACGGGTCCTGTCTTAAAAATCTCCAGGTGATCGCAGGCGAAAAGCTGATACAGGCCGCGGGATCACAGAACCTTCAGACCGGCTGCTCTATCCGGGCAACGGGCAAGGTGGTTGTTTCGCAGGGAAAGGAACAAAGCCTGGAGATGCAGGCAGCTGATATAGAGGTTATAGGCAGGGCAGACCCTGATGCCTATCCCCTCCAGAAAAAGAGGCATTCCTTTGAGTTCCTGAGGACCATCTCTCACCTGAGGCCAAGGACCAACACCTTCGGGGCTGTAGCAAGGGTCAGGAATGCCATGAGCCTTGCTATACACACATTCTTTCAGGAGCGAGGGTTTATTTATATTCATACCCCAATAATTACCGGAAGCGACTGTGAAGGCGCAGGCCAGATGTTCCACGTCACCACCCTTGATCTCAAGGATGTACCCAAGAGCAACGGCATTGTGGATTTCGAAAAGGATTTTTTCGGGGGCCCCGCTCACCTGACGGTGAGCGGGCAGCTCGAGGCAGAGATTTATGCCCTCGCCCTTGGAGATGTCTATACATTCGGGCCTACCTTCAGGGCAGAGAACTCAAATACGTCCCGCCACCTTGCCGAATTCTGGATGATAGAGCCTGAGATGGCCTTCTGCGACCTTAAAGGGGACATGGATACTGCGACGAAGTTTATTAAATATATATTCACCCATGTCCTTTCAAAGTGCATGGAAGACCTTGAGTTCTTTAACCGGTTTATCGATCCCACGGTGATAGAGAGCCTGGAGAGGATTGTTGCCAGAGATTTTGAGGTATTAACCTACACTGAAGGAATAGATATACTCTTAAAATCGAAAGAACGCTTTGAATTCCCTATATCATGGGGCAGCGACCTCCAGTCGGAACATGAAAGGTATCTGTGCGAAAAGGTCTTTGACAGACCGATAATACTTATAGATTATCCGAAGGAGATCAAGGCCTTTTACATGAAGCTGAATGAAGACGGCAGGACGGTCCGCGCGATGGATGTCCTTTTCCCGAAGATAGGGGAGATCATCGGCGGCAGCCAGCGTGAAGATGATTATGAGAAGCTTGTCAGCAGGATGAGAGAGACAGGCCTTAATCCTGATGATTATCAGTGGTACCTTGACTTGAGAAAATTCGGTTCAGCCCCCCATGCCGGGTTTGGACTCGGTTTTGAAAGGCTTATACAATTTGTGACCGGCATGAACAACATACGTGACGTGATCCCTTTCCCCCGCACGCCGGGCAGCATTGGTTTTTAGGACCACCTATATCCCGATAACTCAGCAAGTTCACGATAGATCCTTTCGTACCCTCGGGGCAGGACACCAGGCCTGAGCCCGATGGTGCCATTTTTCTAAATAAAAGGAATATCTTTAAATCATATGAAGGATGAAAAGAATATACTGGATGACGATAGGGTCGGCCGTCTGTTGTTCAAACTGGCACTCCCGGCCTTTGTCGGCATGTTTGTGATGACTTTGTACAACATTGTTAACACGATCTTTATAGGGCGTTTCGTGGGCCCCCTCGGGATTGCGGGCCTGTCCATCGTCTTTCCGGTACAGATGATTTCCATGGGAATAGGGCATTTAATGGGGATGGGCGGCGCCTCGCTTATGTCAATTTCCTTTGGCTCCGGTAATATCAGCAGGGCAGAACACGCACTGGGCAATGCAGTAACAGGGACCTTTATAGCATCCTTTATCCTGATGGTATTCGGGCTGGCCAAAATGGATTTTTGCCTTACTGTCCTGGGCGCGTCGAAGACAATCCTGCCCTACGCCAGGGATTACATGAGGATAATCATGGTAGGAATGTTTTTTCAAACCTTTGCCATGGCCTTTAACAGCCTCATAAGGGCAGAGGGAAACGCACGCGTACCTATGACAGGCATGCTTGCCGGAGCGATTTTAAATATCATACTGGACGCAATATTTATTATACATCTAAAGATGGGGGTAACCGGCGCTGCATTGGGGACCGTTGTAGCACAGATGACAACGGTTTCATATTTCATATGGTATTATTTCAGCGATAGAAGTCGCCTGAAATTCCATATGAAATATTTTATCATTGACTGGAAGATACTAAAATCAATACTCTCCATTGGGGTTTCAGCCTTTGTCATGTCGGTTGCTGGTAGCGTATCCGCCCTTTTCGTCAACAGGCTCTGCCTGTTCTATGGCGGCGATATTGCCGTCTCCGCCTATGGAATTATAAACCGCATAGTAATGTTCGCAATTATGCCCGGAATTGTCATAAGCCAGGGTCTGCAGCCAATTATAGGATTTAATTACGGCGCCGGACGTCATGGAAGGATTTTAAAGGCCCTTAAGATCGCTATCGCGGTATCTACTGCCTTTTGCGTCGCGGCGTTTATATTTCTTGAACTGTTTCCCCATGTCTTTATCGGCATATTCACCGATGATGCCGAGCTTATTGCTCTGACCTCCCACGCCATAAGGCGAATAATGGCCACCGCCTACCTGATAGGCTTTATAATAATGGGATCAACGGTTTTCCAGGCCATCGGAAGGCCGGTACAGGCATTTGTGACAGCCACCGCGAGGTCCACGCTGTTTCTGATCCCTTTAATACTCATACTGCCGAGGTTTATTGAAATGGACGGGATATGGTGGTCCTTCCCGGTTGCCGAGGTGTTTACAACCTGCCTTACAATGACCCTATTCGCCCGTCAGATAATGATTTTTCGAAAGGCAGACTCCAAGGAAAAATCAGGATCATTATAAAAAATAATTGACAATAAGTGTCCAGGAAGTCAAGGATTCAATGGTATACAGTTTATGGCTCGCTTTTTTAAAATCGAACAGTGAGGATCTCCGGAAGAATGAAATATGAACCTGTCTTCAAATCTCCAATCCGTTTTTTGAACATTGTGCCGCTGCTTATATGCATCATGCTGCTGACCTCATGCGCCCGGATTGATGCCTTCCTTCACAGGAATGATCCCGTAAAAGAGCCGGCTGTGCCCGTGAAGGTCAGGGTGACCTATGACGGCAACGGCAATGCAGGAGGGACTGTGCCTGTAGACGGCAATATCTATGATCCCCTTACGTCTGTCACCATCCTTGCCGAAACCGGGAAACTCACCATGCCGGGGCATACCTTTGCAGGCTGGAATACGATGGCAGATGGAAGCGGGGCAGGCTGCAATCCCTCAGGAAATATGCCGATTTCATTTATCACCGGAGACAAGGATGTGACCCTGTATGCCGTCTGGAGCAAGGACATATATATCAAGGCGGGGGAGACCTTTACCGGTGCGATAAACGGTCATGCGGTTTATATAGAGGATGGGGGCCTCTGGGACATGAACGGTGAGTCCTCGCTTATCTATCTGGAGCTGGCTGATGTTTCCGTCAGCGGAAAGAGGATAAATACCGGGTCTATCAAGAGCAACGGCTACAATATTTATATTGATGAGAACCATGAACAGAACAGCCTGTTCGGCATAGGGGCCTATGGACTGCCCGGAGGCGGGAGGCTTATGCCCGGGTTCCCGGCCGATGTTGAGGCATCTGTAAGCGCTGTCTATTATGTCGACGGGACACAAAAAGAGATTTCAAACGAAGAGGTAATTATACAGGCTGCCTATGCAAATCGATCCGCAGTTTATGTTAAGAACGGTGGCCTGGCAACCCTGAAGCATGCGGTTATTACAACATCGAGCTTCATAAGCACCCCTGATTCCTTAGAGGATGCGAACACTAGATGGGGGATCAATTCAGCCCTTTTTTCATGTTTTGCAGGGACGTTATCAGCCGACGATGTCAAGATAACAACCAGGGGCGGAGATTCAGCAGGGGCCTCCGCCCTGTACCTGGGATATCTCAAGCTCACAAACAGCTCTATCCTTTGCGACAGCACCAATAGAAACAGTCCCGGTGTGCAGGTGAACTATGGCGGCAGGATTGACCTCGAAAACGTTTCAATTGAAACATGGCTGGATAACAGCTCGATCCTTGTAGCCGGAACGGCCGGAGGGACGATAACGGCAAAGAATATAACAGGGGTAGCCCACGCAGGGAACTCTGCAGGAATATACGCGGACGGATATGGACGGATTGATATTGAAGGCTCCAGCCTCAAGTCCGAGAATAGCAGCGTTGTGTCTATCTGCGCCGGAGGAGAAGTAGCTGTCAGGGATTCCACCTTGACCAGCAGCACCGTAGCGATAAAGATATCTCCATACGGACAGAACCAATGGTCTCCGGGTTCGGGTACATTCACAAACACCAGGATCATCTCAGGCGGCGACGCCTTCTATTATAACGGCATGTCGGCTGATATTATTGTTCAGGACGGCACTACCGTTGAATTTCCCAAGGGCTGCAAGCTTGTTAAAGGTGATTCAATAAAGGATGCCGCCTTGGATTCGGAAGAAAAGCCCGATCCTGTTAACGGGACATTTTCGGCGAAAAATGTCACTTTAATCGGAGATATAGAGCTTGCCGAAGACGGCACAAGGCTTCTATTATCCCTCAAAGAAGGGTCCAGTTACAAGGGCGCTGTCTTCGGGGCATCCGTATCTATTGACGCCACAAGCCGGTGGACTGTCACAGAGACATGCATAATAGCCGGCATAGATGCTGAAAGTGCATCCCGAATCAATTGCCCGAAGGGATTAAGGGTGTATTATGACGGAGATATTAATTATCTTGGAACAGTGCTTTTGACCGGCGGAGGAGAACTGGCGCCGATGCAGGATTCATGAGCACGAGCTGACAATTAAAGTATAAAACATTTTTAAAGGGATCTCATGCTGTTAATTATTTGGATTGACACATTATCCTGATTTCCGTAATCTTTGCGTCAGGCTTCAAGTATAATAAACAATGAAAGCAGTGTCTTTAGCCATGGAAAAGAAATATTTTTCTACAACAGAAATAATGGAGATATTTCAGGTCGATGAGGATCTCATTATCCGCCTGGAGCAGGAGGACATCATATGCCCGGAATGCAGCGGAGATGAATCTTTAAAGCATTTCTCCCAAAATGAGATTGAAAAGCTGCGCATTGCCAAGACCCTTATTGAGGACATGGATGTGAATATACCTGGCGTTGAGGTCATCCTCCGCATGAGGGAATCCATGATAAATATGAGAAGACAGTTTGATGATATCCTTGAAGACCTTTCAATCCTGATAAAAAAGACCTACCAGCCGAAGTGAATCTTAAGGACGGCCTAGGGGGGCAGACCTTCATTAGCCGTCGGGTTATACTGATCTATTGGAAAGATAATCGAATGTCCACAAGGCGTTTTTTCATTGAAGAAACATTAAAGGCAGCTGACGGCTCCTGCGTCATCAGGGGAAGCGAGGCCAGGCATATCCTTAAGGTGCTCAGGATGGGCAGGGGTGACAGCTTTATCCTGATGGACAGGACCGGCGACCGTTACAGGGCAGTGATCGAGTCTGTTGACGGGGTGGAAGTGACGGCCAGACTCGGAGATAAGCTGGAGGGCCCGGCATCGAGCGGCCTTGAGATTACACTCTGCCCGGCCATATTGAAATCAGCCCCCATGGACTACCTGATCGAAAAGACCTCTGAGCTGGGGATAGCGCGAATAAATCCTTTTTATTCCGAAAGGACTGTAGTAAAGACAGACAGCGCAACTTCCTCAAACAAGGTCAGGCGATGGAGGGAGATAGCCGTCAGTTCGGCAAAGCAGTCGGACAGGGTCAGGCCTGCCGAAATTTCTGAGCCTGCTGCATTCACGGATGCAGTGCTGCAATGGCGGGATTCCAATGCGCTCAAGGTTATCCTCTGGGAAAGAGAGGATTCCAGAGACCTCAAGAAGCTGCTCAAGAAATCCATACCCTTCCGCCACTTTGTCGGCATGGTCGGTCCTGAAGGAGGCTTTTCATCCGCTGAGGTGGATGCCGCCGCGCAGGCGGGTTTCATTCCCGTATCCCTTGGAAGGAGGGTGCTGAGGGCTGAAACCGCGGCAATGACACTGGTCGCGATAGTACAGTATGAGTGGGGTGATCTAAGCCTCCAGGGGGATAATTGATTGAACCTATGAAACATGATCAAAGCAAATTCATCCTCTGCCCCAGGGACAAGGGTATGTCGAAAAGACATGTGGATATATGCGCCAAATGCAAGAGGAAAAAGAGATGCAGATCATACAGGGCCTATGTAGAGCCCTGTCTGCCCATGATCTTTTTCTCAAAGATGAATTGACTCAGGGATATTATCCATAAACAATGGGAAAACCTCTTAAAGAATGTCATCAAAAGGACCCGGTTGAAGCGGCGGTATACATAAACCGGGCGTTATTGATCTTCCTGCAACTTATCATGGCTGCTGAGGTGGTCGTCCTCTTAATAAGAGGCGAATGGCTGTCTGCTTTTCTTGTATTCATGATCATGGCAATAACTGTTGCACCCACCCTGTTCAAGGAGAGGCTACCAGTAAAGATTCCAGCTGAATTCACTATACTGGTAATTATCTTTGTTTTTGCCTCACTCTTCCTCGGGGAAATGCAGGGGTTTTACCTAAGGTTCTGGTGGTGGGACAAGGTGCTGCACATCAGTTCCGGGCTGCTCCTCGGAATTTTTGGTTTTCTTCTTGTATATGTCCTTAACGAAAACAGCCGTATCCATGTCTATCTGAATATACGTTTTGTAGCCCTATTTGCATTTCTTTTTGCGGTGGCGACAGGAACGATATGGGAAATTTATGAGTTTGGCATGGACCGCTTCTTTGGAACAAACATGCAGAAAATGATTCCCGGTGATTCCTTATCAGGCCTGACCGATACCATGTGGGACCTGATAGTCGATATGCTTGGTGCCGCGGTCATCAGCCTGCTGGGCTGGTGGTACATGAAACGTCCCGAGTGTTACTTTCTCGAGGCATGGATACAAAAATTCATAGAAAAAAATCCGAGACTTTTCCCCTTCTGAAACCGGCCCGGCAGGGGCCGGTGATTTTGAGAAAATAACGTTCCTGTTTAATTTTATAACAGGCTTGAGCGGCATAAAGGCTATGAACATCCGAACAGAAGAGGCTGTCAATCAAAGATCATCCCTGCTGGGAGACCTGTGGGGCGGGCTTGCCGCGATGCTTGTGGCCCTGCCGTCCTCCATAGCCTTCGGCGTCCTTGTCTATTCTACACTGGGCAGCGAATATATGGGGGCAGGGGCACTGGCAGGCATACTCGGCGCTGCCGCCCTGGGTCTTGCAGCACCCATTGTCGGGAAGACCGGAGGTTTGATATCCGCGCCATGCGCTCCGGCTGCCGCCGTGCTGTCATCATTCGTGGCAGGCCTTCTTGCGGGCGACGGCCAGAAGATTGACCCCTCGAACATCCTCCCCTTAATGGCCCTAACAACATTTTTTTCAGCAGGTTTCCAGGTTGTTTTCGGCCTGATAGGCGGAGGAAGGCTGATAAAATATGTCCCGTACCCGGTGATAAGCGGGTATCTTTCAGGCGTGGGCGTCCTGATAGCCGTCGGCCAGCTGCCAAATTTTTTCTCATTTCCTAAAGGGACATCCCTTTTACAGGGCCTGACTTCTCCAGGGTTATGGGACCTCCGCGGGCTTGCCATAGGGGGTATCTCAATCTGTGTGATGTTGATAACCCCGAGAATTACCAAAAAGGTCCCGGCATCAATTCTCGGCCTGTTCGGCGGCATGCTGGCCTATTTTATTTTTGCCCTTTTCTCGCCCGGTCTCCTGGAGATAAACAGCAACCCCCTTGTAATCGGTCCGATCCACACCTCTGGGGCATTCTTCGGGGGAGTTGCCGGCAGGCTGACATCTCTATTTTCATTCGAGCCAGGTTTGATCAAGCTGATCATCATACCGGCCATTACCCTGTCGGTTCTTTTATCCATTGATACGTTGAAGACATGCGTTGTGCTCGATGTGCTTACCCGCAGGCGTCATAATTCCGACCGGGAGCTTGTCGGCCAGGGGATTGGAAACCTTGCGTCGTTCCTGTGCGGAGGAATTCCGGGCGCAGGCACCATGGGGCCGAGCCTTGTCAATATATCAAGCGGCGGTAGATCACCTCGTTCAGGCGTAATCGAAGGAGCGCTGGTTATTCTGACCCTCCTGTTATTCAGCCGGGTTGTTGCCTGGGTGCCGATCAGCGCCCTGGCGGCCATTCTTCTGGCGATCGCATGGAGGATGTTCGATTGGAGGAGCATGCTGAGGCTGCTGCGCTCCAGGGCCGGGCGGCTGGACTTTGTTGTGATATGGGCGGTAATCCTGGTCGCTGCAGCTGTGGATCTCATTGCGGCCTCTCTTGTCGGTGTAGCCCTTGCGATTCTGCTTTTTATCAGGGACCAGGTTCAGTGGCCTGTTATGCACAGGAAGAGAGGGCTTGACCAGGTATCATCCAAGACCATCCGTCCTGAAACGGAGCGGGATATCCTGAAACAGCATGGCTCCCGGGCTGTCATATGCGAGCTGGAGGGCAACCTTTTTTTCGGGACCTCCGATCAGCTTTTTTCACTGCTCGAGAATGACCTTCGGACAAAAAGGTTTATACTGCTTGACATGCGGCATGTTCAATCCATGGACTATACTGCTGCCCACCTCTTTGAGGAGATGCAGGCCATCCTGGAGGAGCATAGCGGACGGCTGCTGTTTACGGGCATGCCTTCAGGCCTGCATGACAGCCGCAACTTCGAGGGATACCTGGCACAGCTGGGGGTGGTTAGAAAGGAGGGCGGCATAATGATCTCCCAGACACTGGACAGCGCCCTGGAGTGGATGGAGGATCGGATACTGGAGGAATATAACGTAGTTAAAAAAACTGATGAGCCGCCCCTGGAACTGAAGGATTTTGACCTGTTCCGTGAATTTGACGAGGTCCAGCTGAGAGGCCTTTCGGGCTGTGTATCGGAACTGTCCGTCAGGGAGGGGCAGAGGATCTTTTCTGCCGGAGACCCGGGCGATGAATTGTATCTAGTACGCAGAGGCAGTGTCAGGGTGCTTCTGCCTTTGAAAGGGAATACCTACCATCATCTTGCGACTGTGGAACGGGGGGATTTTTTCGGAGAGGTCTCTTTTCTTGATCGCAGCCCCCGGTCAACCAATATTGAGGCAAAGGTTGCTACTGATCTCTACCTCCTTTCGAGGGAGCGTTTTAATGAGAAAAGTCATTCCGACCCTGTCTTCGGTGTAAAGATCTTCGCTCGTCTGGCCCTTACCCTTGCCAGGCGCCTACGCCATACGGACGCAGAGCTCCAGGCGCTTGAGGAGAGATAAATGAGAAAAATGGCTCAAGGCACAGGGCGCAAGGCGCAGGGAAAGAATGATTCCAGTAAAAGGATTTTAGCTTGAACCCTCGATCCCTTGAACCCTTATTTCAGGAGTCAATCATGAAAAGCTACCGCAAGGAACTATGGTTCAATGTTCCTTCAAGAAGGGGCTTCATCAATATTACCACGCAGGTTGAGGAGTGCCTGAAGGAGAGCGGCATAAAGGAGGGCCTTCTCCTGTGCAATGCCATGCACATAACCGCGTCGGTCTTTATCAATGACGACGAATCAGGGCTGCATCATGATTATGATGTGTGGCTTGAAAAGCTGGCGCCCCATGACCCGGTGTCCCGGTACCGCCATAATGTGGGGGAGGACAATGCCGACGCACATATGAAAAGACAGGTCATGGGCAGGGAGGTTATGGTGGCGGTCACGGAGGGCAGGCTGGATTTCGGTACATGGGAGCAGATCTTCTACGGCGAGTTTGACGGCAGAAGGAGAAAGAGGGTTCTTGTCAAGATTATCGGGGATTAAGCTTTCGACCTGTTTAGAAAATACGGCTATTGCAGGTTGTAGTCGGATTCGCTTACTGGCATGATGAACCGATTAACGCTGCCGGCGGGTCCGTGATTTATCAAGGTGTTCGTATCACCGGAAGACCGGGTTCTCCAATCGTTTCAAATGTGGCTGTGGAAGACAATTCATTTGAGTATGGAGGCATTTTTGATCATAATATATACAAGTTTAATAGGGTTACCGGGAATCTCTTTGTGCAGGGTCAAATAATTGTCGGCAGCACTTCGGGGCCAAACCATACGGCATATCGATATGCAGCTAATAATCATGCCGAACGCCCGTTAGCTGGCAAAAAAGCATTTATCTTATTGGACGGCCTTGTGTATAATAGTACATTTGAAAACAATAAAGCGGGTTCCTTTGCCTATTGTATTGACGATAACGGGGTATCTACAGGTGATGGCGGAGGCTGTAAATTTATCAATAATAGTCTTATTAACGGGACTTATGTCCTTGGATTAAGCGTTAAGAAAACAAGTGTTGAGGCCGGGGGCAGTGTAAACAATCGTAGAAAATGAGACTGTAATGGTTTCTAAAAACCGGGACGGTTCAATAGTCGCCGGGAATGAAAATAATAATCCAGAGGCCTTGTATTAATGTTAAATCTTTTGAAATTTCTTAAACCCTTCAGCTGGGGCATATTCGCCATCTTTATCCTGCTGTTTGTTCAGGCGATGTCCGACCTGGCCCTGCCGAACTACCTGTCCAGGATCGTTAATATAGGCATCCAGCAGAACGGCATCAGGAATGCCGTCCCTGAAGTGATGCGCGAAAGTGAAATGAAAAAGATCAGGCGCTTTATTGAGGAGGCTGACAGGGCATTCGTAGATAAATGCTATATAAGGCTGAACAGGGAGGGCCTTTCAGGGGAAGATTATGAGGCATATCTTAAGAAATACCCTTTGCTCTCAAGGGAACCTTTATTTCTTCTGAGCACCGGAGACAAAAAAGAGATCCAGAGGCTGAATGACCTGCTTATATCGCCCTTGATGGCCGTTTACACCATTGAAAAAAGCGGCATCTCCTCCATTGTCGGGGGAAAAGACATACCCGGAGGGATTGATCCCTTTGCATATCTTGACCATCTTCCCGTTGGGGAACAGGCTGGGCTGATTAAGACAATAAAAGAATCGGTCTCCAGGTCGCCCGCAGGAACAATCAATCAGTCCGCCATAAACCTTATTGCCGTTGAATACGATGCCGTCGGGATTAAAGTCAGCGGCATGAGGACGATGTATATCATTTACACGGGCGGACTCATGCTTCTTTTTTCTCTCCTTGGGGCTGCATGTTCCATAACAGTCGGGTATTTTTCGGCGCGCATAGCCTCCGGCTTCGGCAGGGACACCAGGCGGAGGGTCTTCAGCAGGGTAGAGCATTTCTCCAATATTGAATTCGACAGGTTCACTACATCTTCACTGATCACCAGGACCACAAATGACATAGAGCAGATACAGATGTTCCTGGTGATGATGCTCCGCATGGTCTTCTATGCCCCCATGATGGCCATCGGCGGCATAATAATGGTCCTTCGCGAGGATGTGTCCATGCTGTGGATCATCGCCATAGGCGTTGTGCTGATAATAATGATGATATCCGTTGAGTTTTACGTGGCCATCCCCAGGTTCAAGATAATCCAGAAGCTGGTTGACAGGCTTAACCAGGTCACAAGGGAGATCCTCACAGGCCTGATGGTAATCCGCGCATTTAATTCCCAGGGGTACCAGGAGGACAAATTTGACAGGGCCAATAAAGAGCTGACAAGGACAACGATGTTCATAAACGGCATTATGGTGATCATGATGCCTGCCATGATGCTCATCATGAACGGAGCAATGCTGTCGATCATCTGGTTCGGGGCCTACCGCATTGATACCGGCAACCTGCAGGTCGGGAGCATGATGGCCTTTATGCAGTATGCCATGCATATAATCATGTCATTCCTCATGGTCTCCATAACCTTCATGATGATGCCGCGCGCAGGCGTCTCGGCCCAGCGCATATCGGAGGTCATAGAAACCAAGGCGGCAGTGAAGGATCCTGAGGTGCCCGTTAAATTTGATCCGGCCATAAAAGGCCATATAGAGTTTCAGAAGGTCGCGTTTAAATATCCGGGGGCTGATGACTATGTCCTTCGGGACATTTCCTTCAAGGCCAGGCCGGGAGAGACAATCGCCTTTGTCGGAGGGACAGGTTGCGGCAAATCAACCCTGATAAACCTGATCCCGCGGTTCTATGATGTCACGGAAGGAAGGATATTGATTGACGGCGCGGACATCCGTGAGGTGACCCAGCATGACCTGAGGGAAAAGATCGGCTATGTGCCGCAGAAGTCAATCCTTTTTTCAGGAACTGTTGAAGGCAATATCAGGTACGCCGATGAAGACATGCCTGACCATGATGTCAGGAAGGCCGCGGAAATATCCCAGGCCATGGAGTTTATCAGCAGGGATGAGAACGGCTTCAAGGCAGAAGTGGCACAGGGGGGAATGAATCTTTCAGGCGGCCAGAAGCAGAGGCTGTCCATTGCCAGGGCGCTTGCCCGCAGGCCAGACATCTATATCTTTGACGACAGCTTCTCAGCGCTGGACTTCAGGACTGACGCCGCCCTGAGAAGGGCGCTGAAAGAGGAGACAAAAGATTCAACTGTAATGATCGTAGGGCAGAGAATAAGCACAATAATGAATGCCGATCAGATTGTGGTAATCCATAAGGGGAAGGTAGCCGGTATCGGCAGGCATGGAACACTTATGGAGGACTGTGATGTCTACAGGGAACTTGCCCTGTCCCAGCTGTCAAAGGAGGAGCTGCAATCATGAGCGGGCGTGATGATCTGCGCAGAAGCGACGGACAGTTCGGGAAACTCCCTGCAAAGGGCGCTGATCAGCAGAAGGTCCCAATGGGGCCGGGGCCCTTTGGAAAAGGTCCGGGAGGCCCCATGGGCATCGGAATGGGCGGCGAAAAGGCAAGGAACTTCAGAAATTCCATGAAGATGCTATTCAGGTATCTCGGCGCCTACAGATATTCCATTATATTAATGCTTGTCCTATCCATACTCGGCACGGTATTCATGATCATAGGCCCGAAGCTTATGGGTGATGTCACCACAAAGCTCTTTGAAGGGGCCATGGCAAAGATCACAGGCACACAGGAAGGGGGGATAGACTTCCCGTATGTCGGAAGAATTGTACTGCTGCTTGCCTGCCTGTATATTATAAGCGCGTTGTGCACATATCTTCAGGGCCTTTTGATGAGCAATGTCTCAATAAAGGCAACCTATGAGCTGAGAAGGGAGATATCCGAAAAAATCAGCCGCCTGCCATTGAGATATTTCGACACCAGGAGCTACGGTGATGTATTAAGCCGCATCACAAATGATGTGGATACCATAAGCAACACCCTTAACCAGGGCCTGTCCCAGATTGTATCGAGCATAACCACCATCGTAGGCATCATAATAATGATGGCATGGATAAGCGTGCTGATGACCCTGGTAAGCCTCCTGATGCTTCCGGTATCCTTCGGTCTTGCATCATTCCTGATAAGAAAATCCCAGAAGTTTTATAAAAGCCAGAGGGATTATCTGGGGCAGGTCAACGGACATGTGGAGGAGATGTATTCCGGACATAACGTGATGAGGGCCTTCAACGGCGAGAAAAAATCCATAGGGAAGTTCGATGAGCTTAACGAGGAGCTTTACAGGACAGGATGGAAGTCACAGTTCTTTTCAGGCCTGATGATGCCTGTCGCCATGTTTGTCGGAAACCTCGGGTATGTTTTCATCTGTATCCTCGGGGGCTACCTCGCTGTAACAAAGGCCATACAGGTCGGCGATATCCAGGCTTTTATCCAGTATGTGAGGACATTTAATATGCCGATCTCCCAGATGGCCAATATAGCGAACGTAATGCAGTCTACCGCAGCTGCTGCGGAGCGCGTCTTTGAGTTTCTTGCGGAGACAGAAGAGACTGCCGAGACGGAAAATCCTGTCAGACCGGAAAAGATTACAGGAAGGGTTACATTTAAGAGTGTCAACTTCGGATATTCTCCCGATAAGATAATCATCAATAATTTTTCAGCGGACATCAGGGAAGGGCAGAAGGTGGCTATCGTCGGCCCTACAGGCGCCGGGAAGACGACAATGGTCAAGCTGCTCATGCGGTTTTATGACGTCAACAGCGGGGCGATCCTTCTGGACGGGGTTGACATACGCGATTTCGAAAGGAAGGACCTCCGTGCAAATTTCGGAATGGTCCTGCAGGATACATGGCTCTTTAACGGGACCATAAGGGAAAACATCCGTTATGGAAGAAATGACGCTGCGGACGAGGAGGTGGTCAATGCCGCCAGGGTAGCCAACGTGGACCATGTCATACACTACCTGCCCAAGGGCTACGACATGGAATTGAACGAGGAGGCTGATAATGTCTCACAGGGCGAGAAGCAGCTCCTCACCATAGCGCGCGCCGTGCTTGCCGACCCCAGGATACTGATACTGGATGAGGCAACCAGTTCCGTTGACACCATGACGGAGGTGCTTATTCAGAGGGCGATAGAGCGTCTCATGAGAGGAAGGACAAGCTTTATCATCGCCCATCGCCTCTCAACCATACGCAACGCGGATATCATCCTCGTAATGAAGGAAGGGGCTATAGTGGAGCAGGGCAGCCACAATGAACTTCTTGCAGCAAAAGGGTTCTATGCCTCAATGTACAACAGCCAGTTTGAGAATGCTTCCGCAGCTTAATAAAAGAAGGAGAAAAAGATGAACGATACATTATCCGAAAAGGTTCAGTGGCTGGTTGACCGGGCGCTGATAAGCGAGCTGCTTTTCAGCTTTGCGCGTGCTCTCGATACCAAGGACGTTGACGGTTATGTCAACAACTATGCAAAGGACGGGGTTCTTGAACTGCCTGATCCGACCTCAACCACCGGGGAGACCCTTATCGTCCCTCGCAGCAGGATGCCGGAGTTTGTCCGGAACGGGATTGTCAAGGCCTACAGCGCCACACATCATATAAGCGCCAACCATCAGATTACCATCACAGGAGATATCGCCATGTCCCGGTCTTACCTGCAGGCTGTTCATGTCGGCAGGACACCACTGGACCACTGGGATGCCGGAGGCTGGTATGACTGCAACTATGTCCGAACGCCTGAAGGGTGGAAATTCACACATGTAAAGCTTACTGCGGTATGGTTGACCGGCACGCCCGGGAGCATTGAACCGGAATAGGGAATCCCGGTCCCGGAAGTTTCTGATTATTATTGTTTTCATTCTTTATTTAGCTTATATTAAACTAAATTATGCTTGTCATTAAAAACAAGAGGATTGGCAAGCCCGTTCACATCCAAGACTGATCTGATAAAGACCAAAGAGGCCAGCATAAGGCCCCGGGACCTTTTAGATGTTGAAAACCTTAAAAACTTTTAACCCGTCCATAAACGGATAGCGACCGCCGGCTTAAGTGCTTCATTGACAACTGAGTTTTAAAGGAGGTGTTCATATGTATTGTCCCATATGTAAAACAGAATATCGGGAAGGATTTACCAAATGCGCCGACTGCATGGTGCCTTTGGTAGCAATCAGGCCTCCGGAAACATCGGAGCCGATACCTGAGTATGTCGATCTCCAGGAGGTCATGACAAGTATCAGCCTGGGGGACATCGAAATAGGCAGATCTATACTGAATGACAATCAGATACCATTTGTTGTTGAGGGTGAAATCGCTATAGGCATGCCTGCAAGGATCCTGGTTCCAAAGGGCAAGGTTGCCGAGGCAATGGAGCTTTTAAAGGGGATATAAAGGCAGGGAAAAATCCCGGAATGACCCGCCATGGACGTTTGGAAAAGATTTATTAATCTTCAGGTAACGGAGGATGACCTATGACAAAGGTTGAACAGGCTCTTTCGAAAATGATGGAGGGCTATAATTGCGCCCAGGCGGTTCTCGTTTCTTTCTGTGACGATCTGCATATTGATAGGAATACCGCCTTAAAGATGGTTACCGGATTAGGAGCCGGGATGGCGCGAAAGCAGGAGGTATGCGGCGCAGTGACCGGCGGGATAATAGTGATCGGGGCAAAATATGGAAGGGGAGAAAAGGACGATAAGACAGCTACGGAATTGACCTACAGGAAAACACGAGCGCTTATGGATAAATTTGCAGAGAAGCACGGGGCATTTATATGCCGAAGGTTGCTGAACGGCTCTGATTTGACTACAGAAAAAGGTCAGCAGTATTTCAAGGACAATGACTTGCTGAACAAGGTATGCATCCCATGTGTTCAGAGCGTTGTTGAGATTCTTGAGCATATAATATAACGTCGTACACTGTTCATTTATTAACCGTTATCTGATTTGCCAACGGATTGCCGAATAAAATTGCACTTTTCAGCATAGTATGTCGAAAAATTCTCGACATACTATGCTGAAAAGTGCTATACTTGCTCAACTTTGATACCTGCCATTTAGAGAACAACTGATATGATTGAGTCCATCAGAAAAGAAAGTCCCCATGAAGAATTAGATTACCGTACGCTACTGGACTGCCTTAAGGAATACTCACACCCAAGGGACAAGATAACAGCTCTTCTTAGAAACGGCGACGTTATAAGGATCAAAAAGGGGCTTTATATTTTCGGCGACAAATACAGCCGCATGCCCTATTCACGTGAGATCCTTTGCAACCTTATTTATGGGCCATCCTATATATCAATGGAATATG
>JBFYXR010000372.1:0-3171 GCA_041310455.1 Desulfobacteraceae bacterium
GATCTCACTTTCCACATAATGAGTTTCTTCTGCGCATATCTGTAGGATGCAAAGACCATTGCGATGCAGTTGAGAAGAAGCGCGGTTGCCATTGCCACATGGATGTCTATCCCCATGGCAATAAATACCGGGATCAGGATAAACGCCGCCCCGACACCGGCGATAGTCAGCAGGGTGGTAAATATAAAGGTTATAATACCGGCAATTGAAGTAACCATAATTTTAGTCCCTCAACGTAATGCTGTAATAGAAGATTGCCCTTAATACCCTGAGCAGGGTATGCACACCTGTTTGCCATCCTTGATTCGCACATAACGTTCAAACACGTATTCTCCACAGCTTTCACATTTTGCCTTATTAAAAGAGCCCTTTATCTTTTTATGCTCGAAGTCGCTGAGTTTTTTTATGTTGAACATCTCGTCATCCGAGGCATTGAATACAACATCGATGATCTCGCCCCTGACCGGCTCCGGGATCTGGGAAGGTTCTATGCCCTTCTTGCGATATGCAAAAAACTCATATTTTCCCAGCTTATCCGAGAATGCAGGCTTGATAGCGACTCTCACCGATCCGTTATCGGGCGTCCAGAGTGTGGCCGCAAGCTTGCCGAAGTTCAGGCGCTCCATCATGAGCTTTCCGTAGGTGCATCCTGTTGCCGCCTGAAGCCCATCCATAAGACAGGTCTGCGGATGGCCTACTCCTAACTCGCTTGCTATAAAGTATTCATGATCATGTGCCTTGGCTACGCCCAGGGTATTGAGCATCAACTCGCCCATCCTGTAGCCTATCGGCATAAATGGGCAGCGATGTCCGTGAAATTCCCATGTCCATTCCGGTAATGTAAACATATCTTTTCTCCTTTCATCGTAAAGAGTTATAGTGTTTTATTATTTAACCTTCTAGCATCAGCGTTCTTTTTTATTGGTTTCTCCTTTTGAGAAATAGTCTCTATAAAGCATTTACTCAGCATCATCTTTTTCTATTCGTCAAAAAGAAGAAATAAACGGGTTGATTATAAAATATATGCCCAGTATCACAATCAATGCACCTGCTCCCTTCCTGAACCAGTTTCCTGCCCCCTGCCAGGCGCTGTTTTCCATGATCCCTTTTACCGCTGCTGTAGAGCTCCCGGCAATTACGATAGGAAGGCAATGGCCCAGGGCAAAGAGAAGGATAAGGAGTATGCCAGTTGCAATCTGTTTCTGCACAGTTATGATGGCAAGTATAGGGGCGATAAAACCGAAGGTGCATGATCCGGAAAGCAGCCCGTATGCCAGGCCCAGGCCCAGTGCCCCGCCAATGCCCCTGAAATTAAGCCGATATAAAAGGCTGCCGGACACGGAGCATTTTTCAACGCCGAGCATCCCGAGTGCAACCCATACAAGCACAATACCTATCAGTATCTGCCAGTAGTTGCCCACGTCCCCAAGCATCCGGCCCAGCAGGGCGCATGCAATGCCTACAAGGGCAATCATTATAAATAGTCCCATAGTGAAAGAAATCGAGTAACAGGCCGCTTCGCGGGGTTTTAAAATCTGTTGCTGGCCGCCTACATAGGCAACTATAAGAGGGATGGATGCCAGGTGGCAGGGGCTGAATACAACACTGATCATGCCCCATAAAAAACAGCCGAGCGCGGCAATCATTATGCCGCCCGAGATCCAGTCATTAACAGTCAGAAAAATCGTTTGAAGCAATTGATGCACCTCTATTGTCGCAGCTTATACAACAGAAAATCTGCCTATAAATGACCAGTAATTCCATAGGGATCATTCAACCCCTAAGCTTTTTAGTTTTTCAACAATGGCTTCCTCTTTTAAAAATCCAACGTGACGCGAGACTTCCTTGCCGTAGTTGTCGTAGAATATCTGAGTAGGGATCGAGCTGATCTTGAACCTTTCCGCCTGCTTGGGGTCTTTCCATACATCGATAAAGACTATATCCGCTTTTCCGCTATAATCCTTTTTCAGCTTTTCTATTATTGGGGCCATCATCTTACATGGTATGCATTTGTCTGCCCCGAGATCCAGCATGGTAACAGTACCCTTCCGCGGTATATCGGCGTAGGATGCCTGTGAATCAGATGTTGTCGTTACCAGAGAAGCGCCTTCTGATGACCCGAATTGCACCACCCCTGTTAAAAATAGCAGAATAATAAATACCGGCACCCCAAATATTATCCTTTTTTTCATCTATTTCTCCCTAATCCAGTCGGTTGTTTCTAAAATCGTTTTAAAGGCAAGCAATAGCCGCTTTATTAATACACATTTAATTCTTTATGGTCTTATCAGCTGGATGAGCATCCGCAGCAGCTTGACCCTGCTCCAGAAGAAGCTGCGGGTCCTTCATTGGCAAGCTGTTTAACCGCCGCTTTTACACGATCCACCTCATCCTGCTTCAGATTGAAATCCTTATTTTTGCCTATTCCGAGTTCCGTAAGTACAACATAGTGCTTGAATGGGACATCGGCATTTTTGAGGATCGCCTTTGAGCATCCAACATCGCAGCCATCAATGACAATGATTTGCTGGACATCTTTTGCCGATTGAACCAAACCGCTGATGTGCCCTCCAATACCGGCAAGACAGAACATCTTGCCGAACCCCTCCTGTGTAAGCTCCACGGCGGCCCTGTTGGCAAGCTGGCCCACATTGGAGCCTCCTGAGCATGATAGAAGCATAATATTTTGATTTTGAGTGCAGCATTCATCCGCCATTTTTAATTCTCCTTTTTAAAAAAAGATTATACAAATCCCATTCGGTTGTAAGATCTTTTCCATCAGTTGCCTGGTTTTATAGCCTGAACATATGCTGAAAACACTACTTTTTCCGTGCCTTCGCTGAAGTTCCATCCACGGATTATTTCCTCACTCTGTTCTTTAGGTTTTATCGTTATCTTTTCAAAGCCAGCCCAGGCAAGTATCTTTTCCACCTGGACTTGTGTTATGGCTCCGGAAACACAGCCTGTATAGGCTTCCGGATTGTCCTTTATCTCGGGTGGGATCTCCTTGGAGGCAAGAATATCAGATATACAGATGCGGCCTCCCGGTTTTAAGGCTCTATACATCTCCTTGAAGACTGATGATTTATCCGGTGAAAGGTTAATCACACAATTGGAGATGACTGCATCCATGGAGTTGTCTTCGACAGGGAGCTCTTCAATTTTCCCGAG
>JBFYXR010000373.1:0-7937 GCA_041310455.1 Desulfobacteraceae bacterium
AATATCGGGGAGGTGTGCGCCTTCGGCCGCATCGCCGGAAGGAACGCATCGGCTGAAAGGCCCTGGTCGTAAATTCCAAGAATCACATGAATGATAAGGATGATATTATGAGTGAAACAAATATGAATTAAAGCAGGCGATAATGCCCAGGCCATGGACGGCGGCATGGGATGGTGTCCTGTGAGCGGATATATGGCAGGAATCGCATCGGCGAAATATCTGGGCCTTGGGCCGGGTTTATGATTCAACCGCCCGTCCGCCTTTGCCAAGGCTACGGCGCGACAGGCAACAGTCGCTGAGATTTTTATTTATAGTATTCTCTCTGAGAGGGGAAAATACTACCCGCCATAGCCTTGGCGAAGGCGGATGCGACTCTACGGTGAAATAGATTTTGCAATGAGAATGAAGGGACCTTGACCTTAAGCGGTGTATTAAACTCTAATCTACGTAACAAAATTGAAAGGGAGAAGATAGTATGGAATTCAAATCATCAAAAAATATATCCCGCAGGAAATTTCTCAAGGCTTCTGCAATTGCAGTGACTGCTGTAAGCGGCGCCGATGCCATGGCCTCATCTTCTCCTCAAATGCCAGGCGCTGAAAAGATTGCTGCCGGAACTGCAGCAGGGGCTTCTTCATCGGGCCGCGTTCAAGGCTATAGCGGCCCGGGCGGTTGGCTGGGCGCTGCCCCGGTTATTCCGGATGCCGACATCAGCAAGACTGTTGATGTTGATGTACTTGTGCTCGGCGGAGGCCATGCCGGACTGCTCGCAGCCCTGGGGGCCTCGGACAACGGCGCCAGGGTTGCAGTAGTCGAGAAACAAAATGAGCAGACTATGAACGGCGAAATGGGACGGTATGGTGAGGATATCGGCCATGTCAACTCCAAGTGGCTTATCAAGCGCGGCTACGGGCCCTATGACACGGGCGAGATCGTTGCCGAGTTTGTCAAGCGCTCTGCGGGACGCTGAAACCCGGATATCATCCGCCTATTCGTGGAAAACTCCGGTCCCATGTTTGACAGGCTGGTCGAGGTCTATGAAGAGTACAAGGATCTCCGCAAGGCCAATGACAGCAAGGTGGAACGCAAGAACAGCGACGGTGTAACAGAGATATATGATTTTTCCAATGTTATGGGCGATGACATGGTCATCAACCAGGTGCAGAAAGGGATTAAGCCCAAAGACTACCCCATTGTGCTTGGCGGCTATAAGACATGGCCCTGCAATGCCCAGTTCATGGGCCCGGCACTGCGCAAGCAGGTTAGATTCAGGGCCTCTGTGCTCAGTTGGTTCCAAAAATACCATGTGCGGAAAACGATAGATCAAGGCGCTAACTGGTATTATGGGACAGCAGCCGTCGTCCTTACCCGGGACTCAAGCGGAGGAGTTACCGGTGCGATTGTACAGGACGCTGCCGGCAAGTATATTAAATTCAATGCCGGAAAGGGTGTAGTATTAGCCACCGGAGACTTCATCGGCAATCAGGACATGTGCTGGGCGCTTCTTAATGAGTGCCAGGAATGGGCGGAGCGCGCTGGAACTACAAAAGAGCAATTCGTACAGATCGGCCTGCGCAACGGCCAGGGCCACAAGATGGCCTGCTGGGCGGGCGCCATGATTGAGCCGTCGCCACGAGGCTATATGAGCCTGGGCGCCGGAACAGACGGTCCATGGGGAGTCGGTCCGATGGTGCAGCTCAACGGTGAGGCAAGGCGCTTCTGCAATGAAGCGGCGGCCCCACAGATATCTCAGATAGTGCTGCGTCAACCCAAGGGCAACATCCGGCTTGTTACGGATAAGAAATACATGAAGAGCGTGGTTGTTGCCGGGCTGGAACATGGCGGCCCCAACTACGGTCGCTCTGTGTATTATGAAGATATGGAAGAGGATATGAAAAAGGTATTGGGCACCGGCGCTAAAGGACTGGAAGTGAGGGGCTGCAGGGTTGCAGAACGTGAAGGTGCAACCGTCTATGGCGCCAACACGCTTGAAGAGTTGGCCGGATACCTGGGATATACGGGTGATCTTGTTAAGGCCTTTGTAGAGTCAATCAAACATTATAATGAGCTCTGCCATGCGGGTGTCGACAGCGACTACGGTAAGGATGCCAAGGCAATGATTCCGATAGATGAGCCGCCGTTCTATGGGTGCGTTGGAAGAATGATGTGGGGCACGAAACCTTTCATGGTTACTGTATCAGGCATAATGACAGACGGTAAGCTGCGCCCTCTTAATAAGGAAGGAAACCCCATCAAGGGGCTCTTTGTCTGCGGGAATACCCTTGGTGGGCGCTATGGCCTGGGCTACAGCACACCCTTCGCAGGAAACTCCATAGGCATGGCCTGCACCCACGGCTGGCTGGCCGGCAGGTTCGCAGCCGGCATATAGGACCGGCTTATAATCAATAAAGAAAATTAAAATAAAGGGGATTATATTTCATAACTTCTTGAATGATGGATGTTATTTCCAACAAACCTTGCATAGGAGGCGGGGAAAATGTCTGAAAAAGAGAAGAAATCCGGACGGCACATTAATCGACGCAATTTTCTTAAGGGCGTTGCAGCAACGGGCGCAATCAGCGCTGTAGCCGCTGCTCATTCCGCATACGCCGAACAATCAGTAAATCAGAGTCAGTCTGCCGCAAAATCGTGGCGGGACAAGCCGGATCCAATCGACGAGAGCCTCATTAGCGACGGCGGAACCTATGATATCGTTGTTGTGGGCGCCGGCAACTCCGGCCTGTTTTGCGCCAGGGTCGCTGCCATGAAGGGGGCTTCCGTGGCTGTAATCGAGAACCAGGCCGAGAATGGCTACGCCCGCGGCGCCGGCGGCGATGTCGGTACCGTCAATTCTCAGTATATGCTGGACCAGGGGGCGCCCAGGATCGATGAGAGTGATTTTCTCAGAGAATATGCCCGCCGCTGCGTAATCCGCCACAACCCCAGGCGGATAAGTTATTTTGTGAAGAACAGCGGAAAGATCTTTGACTGGGTCATTAAGGATATGAGCAAGGAATGGCTGGCGCAAAACTGCCATGGTATGAGCTGTCCCCCCAGACCTGATGTTCTATTGGAGGTGTCCGGATGGAAATTCTGGTTCGGAACCGCCATTTTCCGCACTATGGGCATGAACAATTCATCCGGAGGTGTGCAGGGATGGCAGGGACTCCTGAAGCTCCATCAGGAGAAGGCCATGGCCGACGGAGCCAAATGGTTCTATGAGCACCATGCCGAGATATGCGATCTTGAAGGTTCAGGGGCCGTAACAGGCGTTGTTGCCAAAAGGGCGGATGGGAAATACGTCCGTTTCAAGGCAAGGAAGGGTGTCGCGCTATGCGCCGGCGATTTCTCCGGGAACCGCGAGATGGTCAGGGATATCCTGGATGAACTTCGCCACCTCGCAGAGGCGCAGGGAGATGCCAACCTTGTGACGGCGAGCGGAAATACGAGACCCATTGTCCGCGACGGTTCCGGCATCAAGCTGGGGATCTGGGCAGGCGGCCATATTGAGATCGGCCCCCGCACCAACATGGGCGATGGCGATCCTGGCACTGGGGCGTGGTATCTGCAGCTCGACGGCAACGGCGAACGCTTCTGCGACGAGGCTGCCGGCACCATGCTTTGTCATCCGACAGGCAGCGTCATTGTCACTTTATATGATTCGAACTGGAAAAAGGCCCTGGGGATGCAGCCGCCGCGTCACATGGGGCCGGATACTTCGGGTGCGGACTTCCAGACAAGACTCAGCCATCTGGACAACCTGAAACCCGGTCCTATATCCAAAAGCCAGCAAGGGTTCCGGGGCGGAGGGCAAGGCGGTTTGCCCAGCGTGAGCGGCACCACCTGCTGCGCCAATACGATTGAGGAACTCCTCGACTACATGGATTGCTACAAGGGCGAGACCAGGAAGAAGGCACTGGCCGAGATCACCCGATATAATCAGATGTGCGAAAAAGGCGTGGATGAGGACTTCGGCAAGGACCCGCGTATTTTGAAGGTGACCAGCCTCAAAGAACCGCTATTCTATGCCACCATAGCTACCTACACTGGACGGAGCATGAGGGGAGGAATAAACGCCGGCATGTGTGTAACCACCGGTCTTGACACGGATGCGGAGGGGCGTGTGCTTAACTCGGAGTTTAAACCAATCAAGGGCCTCTATGCAGCGGGCAACAATGCCGGTGGACGCTACGTCGTCGTGTATCAGAGCCCGTTCGCCGGCATAAGCAACGGCATGGCCATGACTGACGGTTATCTGCTCGGAGAGAAACTGGCAGCCATGTAATTCGATTTATGCTTGAGTAATATTCTCCTAAAAGGCAGGGGTGGAAAAAATCCCTTGTCAAGACAACTAAAAACCGCATGCTTGATGATATATAAAAATGAGAAATTATTATGAATGAAACAAATTTAAATTTAACAAGAAGAAAGTTTATGGCTGTGGGTTCAGCGGCAATTGCAGCGCCGATTCTTAAGAACATGGCAGGCATGGTTCCGGAAGCCACAGGAGCGGAAAAGGAAAAGACATACAACTTTATCGACAAGAAAAGCTGCGATCTTGTTGTTCTGGGTGGAGGCGGCAGCGGTCTGGTCGCAGCGGTGCGTGGCGCGCAGCTTGCCGGGAAAAAGGTTATTGTTCTGGAGAAGGACTCGGCAGCCGGCGGATGCGCCCGGTATGCCACAGGCGTCCGCACCTTCGGCAGCAAATGGCAGGCAAAACGCAATATACCCGATACGACTACGGATTATGCACGCGAGATAATGGACGAGTTGTACTGGCGGCTGGATGAAAGGCTTGTCAGCAACCTCCTGCGCGGCACCGGCCAGTTCTTTGACTGGATATGCGAACAGGGCGGAGATATAGAGGACCTGTTCGACGCCAGAAATATCCTCGGCGGCCCCGCTGCTCCTGATATGAATCAACAAAAGTCCGGAAAGAAAATGGGGCTTTTCGTCATGGATATGATGAAGGAAAAATGTACGAAATATGGCGTTGAAGTCCTTACGAAACATCCCGTGGTGGATGTCGAGGTGAAAAACGGCAAGATCGTTGCCGCTATCGCGAAATCGGATGCCGGCTATGTCCGCGTCGCCTGCAAGGCCTGCATCATGTCAATCGGCAGCTGGATAAACAACGAAGAGGTCGTAAAAAAATACTATCCCAAATTTGCAGGTATGACGAAGTATATGGATGCCAGTCCTCACTGGGGTTCCAATTTAACCGGCGACGGTATCGCGCTCGCTGAGAAGGTCGGCGCGTTTCTGGACTATGACAGCTTCGTCATGCGTTTGATGGGACCCATGCATGGCATGGTCGTAAGAAGCAAGGTCTTTAGCGCCATGGCGTCGTCACCCTTCATCATTACCGTCAATCTGGACGGCAAGCGCTATTGCGGTGAACCGGTCAGCCATATGGGGGAATTTGACGGCGGCCAGGTCCAGTTGGAACAGCCTCACGGCATGTCTTATGATATCTTTGATGAAAACACGATTGCAGCAGCCTTAAAGCGTCAGAAGTCCACACAGACTACCCGAGGCGCTGACCAGAATATGATGATGGGCGGCGCAGCAGGAGGCATGCCGGGTGTTGCAGCAGGCGGAGCACCAGCTGGCGGAGCAGCTGGAGCGCCAACCGGCGGTCCCGGCGGCAGTAGCAGTCTTCCGAATACCATGGAAGAGATCGCAAGTGACCTTAAAGAAGCCCTGGCACAGAGCAACAAATCCAATTTCAAGGCCGACACCCTTGAAGAGCTCGCCGACAAGATAGGCGTCAACAAAAAGAACTTCCTTGATACTATCAAAAATTATAACGAAGGCTGTGAAAAGGGCGTTGACTGGGAATTCTATAAGAGCAAGGACACCCTGGTTCCCATTAATAAGCCCCCCTACTATGCCTTTCTGGGTACGCTGGGGACCGACGGCGCATTCGGCGGTGTTCTTGTTAACCCCGATATCCAGGCGTACAAGGCAGGTGGAGGTCTTGTTGAAGGCCTCTATGTTACAGGTGACTTTGCCTCCGGCCGCCATGTCAATATGGGCGATGTGAAGAATCAGGTGATTAACGACCTGTCGTGGGCCTTCACCAGCGGTTTCCTGGCGGGCACGAATGCCGGCAAATATCTGCAAAGCCTTGGTTGATCCCTTGGGAAAATGAGGACTCTTTACAATAACTCAAGGTTAATTTTAACACGTCCAACATAGAAGGAGGGAAAGATGTCTAAAATTGAAAAGAGGTCCGGAATACACCTTGATCGTCGCAACTTTCTTAAGGGCGTTGCCGCATCAGGCGCAATGGCCACTATCGCCGCTGCCCATCCCGCATCCGCCGCACAGCCGGCAAGCGAGAATAAAGCTGCCGCAAAATCGTGGAGAGACAAGCCAGACCCCATCGACGAGAGTCTTATTTCAGACGGTGGGACCTATGACGTTGTTGTTGTAGGCGGCGGTAACGCCGGCCTTATTTGCGCGAGCGCCGCTGCCGTGAAGGGCGCTTCCGTGGCTGTAATAGAGAACCAGGCCGAAAAGACCTACATTCCCGGCGCCGGCAAAGAGGTCGGGACCGTCAACTCTCAGTATGCAATGTCTCAGGGTGCACCAAGGATCAATGAGGATGAATTCCTGAGGGAGGTGGCCCGCCGCAATGTAATCCGCCACAACCCCAAGCGGGCGAGTTATTTTGTGAAGAACAGCGGGAGGGTCCTTGACTGGGTTATCAGTTATGCCGAAAAGGGGTGGATTGAAGAAAACTGCCATGTAATGAGCTGTCCCCCCAAGCCGACAGTAATATTAGAGGTGTCCGGATGGAGATTCTTTTATGGAAGCGCCATTTTCCTTAATAAAAATAATAATTCAGGGAAAGAAACATGGCCGGAACTCCTGAAGATCCATAAAGCGAAGGCCAAGGCTCGCGGCGCTAAATGGTTCTTCGAGCACCATGCCGAGATATGCGATCTTGACGGTTCCGGGGCCGTTACAGGCGTTGTTGCCAAAAGATCGGACGGGAAATATGTCCGTTTCAAGGCCAGGAAGGGCGTCGCGCTCTGTGCAGGCGATTTCTCCGCGAACCGCGAGATGGTTATGGATATCCTGGATCAGCTTCGTCACGAGGCGGAGGCGAAGGGAGATCTCAACCTTATTCAGGCGGGTAGAGGCATGGGTTTAACCCGTGACGGTTCGGGTATCAAGCTGGGAATCTGGGCAGGCGGCCATGTTGAGGTAGGCCCCCATTCCACCATGGGGAGCGGCGATCCGGGTACAGGCATTTGGTTCATGCAGCTCGACGAGAACGGCGAACGATTCTATGACGAGGCCGCCGGCACCACCCTTTTCCGGCCGAAGGACAGCCTTACCGTCACATTTAATGATTCTAACTGGAAGAAGGTCCTGGAGATGATGCCCCCGCGTCACGGTGCCGTGGATACAACCGATCCAACCAGCTGGCCACCAACGCTCAATCAACTGGACAATGTAAAACCCGGTCCTGGCCAAAACAGCTGGGGGAAAGAGATATATATAAGATGGAATATTCCAGGGACACTTTACTGTGCCAATACCATTGAGGAGCTTCTCGACTACATGGATTGCTGGAAGGGAGAGACCAGAAAGAAGGTCCTTGCCGAGATCGAACGATATAACAGGATGTGCGAAAAAGGCGTGGATGAGGACTTCGGCAAAGACCCGAGTATCATGAAGGCGACGGCCCTCAAAAACCCGCCATTCTATGGCACCGTAAACAAAGGCGGCGCTACAAGTATAATGAGTATGATGGGAGGAGGTGGCATAAGCCCGGGTATGGTTACAACCACCGGTCTTGATACGGATGCAGAGGGACGGGTGCTTGATTCCAACTTTACGCCGATAAAGGGCCTCTATGCAGCGGGAAACAACGCAGGTGGAAGGTTCATCACCGTGTATCAAAGTCCGATGTCCGGCATAAG
>JBFYXR010000374.1:0-13459 GCA_041310455.1 Desulfobacteraceae bacterium
CGGGGGCTGGCTCAAAAGATACTGGCCGGACTTGGCCTGATGGCCGGAGCGGCTTTTGTAGCAGTGCTGCTGTGGCTGGTGATCCGCGCGTACCGCCAGCGGCTGGCAGTCAGGCTGATCGTGCTCTTCGCCGGTGCAGGCGTGCTGGTGGTCTGTGCAGCCAGCCTGCTGGTATATTCGGTCAGCCGCCAGAATTACGAAAAGGAGGTCCGTGAAAAGTACACGATGCTGGCGCAGATGCTGGCGGGAGGGGTCAGCTACGAGACCGTTGCCTCGATCCGTGACGTAGAGGATGAGCAGTACCAGGAACTGCTGGCCGGCTTTAAAACGGCGGTTAAAAAATCCTCAAACATCGACTGGATCGGCATCTATCTGGTCGAGGGCGAACACCTTTACTACGGCATTGACACCGACGAGTCCGGCATTTACACCCCGGTGTTCGAGGTGAGCCCGCAGCACCGGGAGGTTCTGCAGAGCGGCTTGTCCGGGTATTTTGAATACGAGGACGAGACAGGACAGTACCTTGCAGCGGTGGCCCCTGTCACCGACTCAGAGGGAGAGGTTAAAACCATACTGGAGGTCAGCTGCGACCTGGGTTTTCTGACTCAATACCGCAAGGCGGTCATGTACAAAGTGCTCTGGGTATCGGTCCTATGCGTCATCATCTTCTGCTGCATCAGCGTCCTGGTGTCAATGACCATCACCCGGCCCGTCAAGGAGCTTATCCTGGGGGCGGCTGCGGTTGAACAGGGCCGGTACGACTATCGTCTTAAATCAAAACACCGGCACGAGGTGGGGCGATTCATAGCCACGTTCAACGAGATGATGATGAGCCTTTCGGAAAAGGAGAAGATCCGCAGCATCATGAACAAGGTGGTTTCCAAGGAGGTGGCGCGGGAGCTACTTAAGAATCGGATGGAACTCGGCGGCGCCGAGCGGCGGGTCAGCATCCTGTTCACCGACATCCGCGGGTTCACAAATATTGCCGAGAGCATGCAGCCGGCGGACCTGGTTCGGATGCTGAACGAATATTTCTCTCGCATGAGCCCGGTCATCGACAAAGAAGGCGGTGTCATAGACAAATACATAGGCGACTCCATTATGGCTATTTTCGGTGCGCCCGTGGAGTTTCCGGATGACGCCGTGCGTGCGGTGCGTGCCGGGGCGGCCATGCTTTCAGAGCTTCGGGCATTAAACGCAGAGCGCGCAAGACTGCAGCTGCCGTCCATTAATATCGGCATAGGCATCAACTGCGGCACCGTGGTGGCCGGGAACATCGGGTCCGAGAGCCGGCTTAACTACACTATCATAGGCGATGCGGTCAACCTGGCCTCACGACTGGAGGGGTTGACGAAGCAATACGAGGTGGGGATGATCGTGAGCGAGGAGGTTGCAGCCCGGTTGAAGGGCGAGTTCCCTCTGCGCGAGCTTGACCTGGTGCGGGTCAAGGGGAAGGCTGAAGGCGGCCGCATATTCCAGGTGATCACCGGGCAGAGGGAACAGTGGGCCGATACGCTCAAAATATACGAGCACGCCATTGGATGTTACAGGGCGCGGCAGTGGGACCAGGCCGAGGCGGGTTTCAATAAGGTACTGGCCGCAATGCCGGACGACAAGCCGTCGGCCATGTATATCGGAAGGATCAACGAGTGCCGGAAGAACCCGCCGCTTTCGGATTGGGACGGGGTGTACACAATGCAGGAGAAGTAATAGAAAGTGTAAATAAAATTTGCCGGTATTCGGAAAATAACCCATGGAATGAGGAATCTATAAATTAAAGATTCAGGCAGGATTAAAGATTTATTTAGCTATGACCCGGTTTTTACCCGAGTTTTTAGCCTCGTATAATGCCTGGTCGGCCTTTTGAATCAATGCGTCAATATTATCGTATTTTTTTTCAGGATGGGCGGTTGAGACGCCGCAGCTTATACTCAGGGTCAGTGTATTATTCTGATCAAAGGATAGAATAAGCTTTTCGACTGCTGTTCTGAAGCGATCGGCTGCAAGGCAACCGCTTTTTAAATCAGTCTGAGGCATGACAAACAAAAACTCTTCACCCCCGTAGCGGGCAAGGTAGTCATTTTTCCTGAGGCATTGTGACAGGAGTTCAGAGATCTTTTTAAGCGCCTCATCGCCTGCCTGATGGCCGTATTTATCATTTATATTTTTAAAATTATCGATGTCTGCCATTATTATGGTTAAAGGATGGCCATGACGCTGTGCCCTCATCCATTCCTTTTCAAGCAGTTCATTAAGAAATTGCCTGTTAAAGAGGCCTGTAAGGGGATCTTTGCCGGCAAGCAATTTAAGGTTCCGGTTGGCCTCCTCAAGCTGGGAGGACAGCGCCCTTTCACGATCAAAGGCCTGTGTAAGGTGGTGTTTGATAGCCTCATTTGAAATAGTAATATTGATAATCTCTTCATTTACCCTGGATAAAATATCTTCATAGGTGTTCCCCGATCCGACTGCTATGTCAAAATAGGCGGCAACCTCCATCAGCTGTGGATGAATATTCCGCAACAACATGTCGGCGTCCTCAGGGGAAATTCCAAGCAATTTCTGGCAGCCTTCCGTATATCTTTTTATACTGTCTGTCTTGCCCCCAAGGTAAAATATATCGCCGACCAGTGAACCCAGGTAAATAATTCTTGAAAGATTGCCTTTGTTGTTCTGAATAAAATGTTCCTCATGATGATGAATCATGGTATCGATTATCTCTTCAGGCAGTCTCCAGCGCTCTGCGAGGAGCCTTCCGGCTTCCACGTGATCAAGGCCCATGGACGCCTTTTCATCATCAAGGTTTGTTCTGCCGTTGTTTTCCAGCTTATCTAAAAGCTCCGAGGCCTTCTTTTTGTCATATCCGTAAAAGGCTATTAATCCGATATCGTGGAGAAGCCCGATTGTGAAAGCGTCTTCTTTCTTTTTATTTCCTGTCATGCTGCTTAACTCGCGCGCAGCCAGCCCGGTTACGAGTGACCTCTGCCAGACTTTAGACAGGAAATCTTTTTCCTGGGGCGGAAACAGGTTAAAAACACCCACGCCCAGGGCTATGTTTCTTAAGGATTTGAAGCCAAGAAACATAACTGCCTGATCTATTGTGGTTACTTTTCTTAATAGCCCGAAGGCTGAAGAATTCGTGATTCGGAGTATGGCGGCTGAAAGGCTTACGTCTCTTTTAATGACATCAGCAATCTGAGACACATTGGTTTCTGTTCCATCAGTTAAACTCAATATATTGGCAATGCTTCCGGATAATACCGGAAGATCTTTGCCCCTCTCTATCCATTGATTGATTGTCGGGTTCATTAATAAATTCTTTCCAGGCTGAAATTTGTGTCCTAATAATCGGAAGATATTATTAAAATCTTTAATTTTATCTTCAAATGATTTGCCTTTTGCAGAAGTATACTTCCATAACCATGCAGGACTTTTGGTATCAATAGCAAATCAGGATTGATAACCGGAAGGGGTGTTACTCGCTTTCAACCGCCAGGGTAACGGCCTTTTTAGTTGTTTCAGTCAGTCTTTTTATCAGCGACCTCATGAGATCCTTTAGTCGAGGTGAGAGTTTTTCATATTCCCTTAGAAGGGCCTCCGTATCCAACACTCCCACATTTACAGGACCGTCCGCAATAACATATGCGGTCCTGCTGCTGCGGCTGCCCTGCCAGAGGATCATTTCACCGAAAATATCGCCATCTTTCAGTGTGTCAATGGTAAGGAGACCCTTTGATGTCATCTTTTTAACCTTTACCTTGCCCTCGATTATCAGATAAACCCAGTCACCGCTTGCGCCTTCTTTTATTATCTGATCATTATCCTGGTATCTTTCTTCTTTGGCCACAAATGCATAAATAAATTCGTCAACAGACATTCAATCTTCCTCCTATGGCATTAAGAAAAAGCCAAGATCTTTTCTCGCCGAGTCCGTCAATTCCGTAAAGGACATGCCGAAAAATGGCGAACCGGGCAGTTTGCCCTCTTTAACGGATACAAGCTTCGCATGGAATTCAAGGTCTTTCCCGTTGGGCAGGACCGTCTTGATAAAGAATTCATCCCCTGCCTTGAATGGATTCTTGTCCGATTTAAAGTTCAATATCTCCATGCCTACCCCGCCGAGACTTATATCATTGATATAGCCTGAAAGGAGATTTCTGGCAATTGAACCTATCAGTCGGCCTGAAAACCCTATCTCCATCTTCTTTCGGTAGAAGCGTCTTTTCTTTGCCCATATATCGGCACTTGTTACTTCCCGTTCTTTCTGTTTTCTTGCGGTCAGTTGAACCATCATTTTGTTCATCCTGACAAGGCGGTTTAATGCCTGGTTTGCAATATACTTTATAACCGTAGGCATCTCGTCATATTCTTTTGAAAGCATGTTAGGGTGCATGACTTCTATCTCTGAATCCTCAACGGCCCTTGCAGATGCAGACCTTCTGTCAACCGCTTTTTTCAAAAAAAGCATCTCCCCGATAACTTCTCCGGCGCCAAGTGTCGTTATCGGGATTTCAACGTCTCCGGATTCTGTAAAAATCAGTACTTTTCCCTTAACAATCTTGTATATCGAAACACCATAATCGCCTTCCTTTATTACCAGATCACCCTTACGGTATTTTAAAAGATGCGCTTTAAAAACATCTATTTCCTGATCTGCCATATTGAGATTAAGCCTTTCATATTTTTTACATGCACCGGTTACCCGGTTTAATTCTAACATATCCTGATATCCGGCAATATGTCAACATCCGTTGCTGTTAAATGTTGTTAGACTATGCGGCAAACAATCGGCATATCCAATTTTTATATATGACGTCATAAGTATTGCAGCATCTTCTAATCTGGATACTCTGGAGCCAAAATTCCTCCCCCTTTTAGGGGGAGGCTGGAGGGGGTCTTAAGCCATCAATGAAGGGACACCTTAATAGACCCCACCTTAATCCTCCCCTGAAAGGGGAGGAGACTAATGCTGCCTTATATCAGACGCAATGTATAACAATCATTTTTTTATTACAGTAACATATCATTGATCATGTTACAAATATCCATTGAGTTTTTTGTGGATTTTTTATCCAGCTCTATTACCGGGATGGCGCCCATAAGGGAATTGGTAATAAAAATATTGTCAGCCGCAAATAAATCCTCCCGGACGAGCACTTTTGTTTCAAGATGATATCCCATGGAAGCCAGCAGACCGGAAACTCTCTTTTCCGTGATGCCGGGCAGACTATGGAGAGATAACGGCCTGACGGCCTTTTCCCCTTTGATTACAAATATGCCGGCCGTGTTGGTCTCGGAAATACTATAATCAGGATTCATTATCAATGCCTCATCGGCTCCATGCTCCCCGGCCCATTTCCCTGCAAGATAATAATAGGCATAGTTAAGGGTCTTATGATCAGCCAGAGGGGTTTGACGGGGAAAGGGATAGGTTGCAAGCCTCAACCCGCCTGTATTTTTTCCTGACATGCGATGGATGTAAGGCCTTGCGGTTACAACAAGGCTATGATCATAGGGAGGTTCCATACGCGACCCCCAGGATGCAATTATCTTTATTGATGCTACCTTTTCATTAAGCCCGTTAGCATCGATAACCTGATCAATGATCTGATGCCATGAAAGATCAGGGCATTCACCATTAAAGAGCTCCTTCCAGGTATTGTTAAACCTTGCCATGTGATCATCGAGGAATCTGGGAATGCCCCCGCTGTATCTTATTGTCTCAAAAAAACCGTAACCGTACTGGAAACCGAGATCGGAAACCTTTACATGTGCCTGATTGACGGGCCTGATCATGCCGTTTATCCAGGCCATCTCTTTATCTTCGTTATCATTTCTGTCTTCATTTGCCTTCATAATTGTTTTACCTTTGTGCAGGGTCTCTTCGTACTCCTCACTGGGGTTTGAATCATAGACTATGCCTCCCCCCAGGGAAAAATACATTTTTTGGTTATAGACTACAGCAGTCCTGATGGCGATGGAAAGGTCCATGGTGTCATGAAAGCTCAGGTATCCGATGGAACCTGTATATACATTCCTTCTGTTGGGCTCCAGCTCATCTATTATCTCCATTGCCCTTATTTTCGGACAGCCCGTGATTGATCCGCCCGGAAAGGTTGCCCTGAGAAGATCGACAGAGTCACAGGAGGCATCCAGCCTCCCTTTTACAATAGAGACCATGTGAAAGACATTCTTATATTCTTCCACCCTTTTATGCTCCGCAACATGAACGGAACCGCCCTCACATACCTTGCCGAGGTCATTGCGAAGAAGATCCACGATCATTGAAAGCTCCGCATCATCTTTTGTACTGTTTTTCAGTTCATTTCTGAGCCTTTGATCTTCCAGGGGATCTTTGCCCCTGGGTCTTGTTCCTTTAATCGGTCTTGTTTCAATATGCCTCTTGTCCCTGCAGATAAACCGTTCAGGAGATGATGAGAGGATCTGGTGGTCGCCTGCATTGATATATGCGAAAAACGGCGCGGGATTGTCCCTGTATAATTCTTTAAATAGCTCAAATGGGTCGCCTCGAAACTCCGATTCAAATCTATGGGCGAAATTGACCTGATAGACGTCGCCTGATGCGATATAACTCCTGATCTTTTCCAGGGATGAAATATATTCATCTCTTGTCATATTCGGGATGAAATTTTGCCGGCCCTGAAAGACCCAGTTTTTACAGGGGGAGGGCGTTTCTTGCATAACGCCTCTGTGTTTTAACCAAGGAGAGTTCAGCTCATCATCGAAGCGGGAATCAGGTGAAGAGCACAGCCACGTTGACCCGTCTTTTTTGTCATGAATAAATATGACGGAAGGTGCAAAAAGACATATATGCGGGAGACAGAGATCATCAATTGAAGTTCGGGGCAGATTCTCAATATGATCTTTCAGGTCATAGGCAAGATATCCCATAAGTCCGGAGATAAGAGGCAGGGAGGATGATGATTCGGTCTTATATGTATTCAAAATCGTTCGAAGAATCGTGAAGGGATCAGCCGTAAAGTCAATGGCCTTTGCCTTTGACCATATCTTCATACGATGACCGCGTCCCGTAAATGAAAGCCATGGCTTTATGCCCAGTATATGATATCCTGCGCAGTCCAGTTCCCCGCCGCTCATGAGCAGTACAGTGCCGGGCAGTGAGGCGAATCCGGCAGCCAGATCGATAAACGGTCCCCTGATGTCGGCCTTCTCGATGTGCATTTCAGGTCTTTGGCCTGCAATCTCAAGCAGATCAATCATGGCGGTTGTTGTCCTTTCCATGGGGACCCATCCTGAGAAAGTTGTCAATAATCGAAAAACCATGCTCGGTCATAAAGCTTTCCGGATGAAACTGAATCCCGTGGAGCGGAAAGGACGGATGGGATATGCCCATTATTATCCCGTCCACGCCCCGGGATGTAGGTTTCAATGGACCGTCCTTATTAAGGTCGACCATAAGAGAATGGTACCGCGCCGCCCTGAAGGGCGAGGGTATTCCCTTGAAGAGCCCGCAATTATGATGTATTATGCTGCTTGTCTTCCCGTGCACGGGGATCGGAGCCCTGACAGTCGTTCCGCCAAAGGCCTCGTTTATGCACTGCATGCCCAGGCATACGCCCAGTATCGGCACTCTCCGGAAAAATCCCCTAATCAGCGGTATGGAGATGCCCGAATGGGAAGGGTCCCGGGGGCCCGGGCTTATGAGTATATAATCAGGCGACAGTGAATATGCATAATCAAGAGATATCATATCGGAACGGTGTACGTGAATCCGAATATCGTAGGTCATGAACATCTGCACTAGGTTGTATGTAAAGGAATCATAATTGTCTATGACAAGCAGTTTGAACAAGCTTAACCTCCAAATAGAAAAAGCCGCCCGGACATGAGTCTGGGTGGCTTTGCCTAGTTCATAACTCTATAGATTACGAAATTAGCTGAATTTTAATCACCGGTCAAGGAAAAGAAGCAGCAGGCTGGTCAATCAGCGTCCATTATAATGTAAATAATAATCGAAATTTTGTAATTTTTTAAAAAATATTTGACTTTATAGGTTTTTTTTGAAATTATAGTCATCACTTTTCAGTGTAAAAGGAAAAATAACAGAGATCATGAAAAAATATACTGTCAACATTATCGGTTTGGTAAGGGTAGCGCTGGTATCTGTACTCGCTCTACTTATGGTAGAGGTATAACACCGGGCCTGATAATGGGGTAGTATAAAAAGAAGAATTTTAAAAAATCCGTTATCAGGGAGAACTGATAACGGATTTTTATTAATATCCTATTAATGGAGTTGAACTCATTATGGATCGTGTAATCTTTTTCGATACAACGCTACGGGACGGCGAACAGTCTCCCGGCGCAAGCATGAACGTTGCGGAAAAGCTCCGTCTCGCATCCCAGCTGGAAAAAATGGGTGTTGATATAATTGAGGCGGGTTTCCCTGCCGCATCCCAGGGTGACTTCGAGGCAGTGCAGGCAATAAGCGGCAAGATAAAAAATATACAGGTTGCCGGTCTTGCCCGGACATCAAAAGAGGATATAGACAGGGCGTGGGGCGCGATAAAAGGCGCTGCCCATCCCAGGATACACACCTTTATCGCTACATCGGACATCCATATGAAGCATAAGCTTAAAATGGACAGGGATGAGGTTGTAAGGACAGCGATAGAATCAGTAAGGTACGCCAAGAGTTTTACGGACAATGTCGAATTTTCCGCAGAAGACGCATCGCGAAGCGACAGGGACTTTCTGTGCAAGGTCCTGGAGGCAGCCATCGGGGCCGGGGCTACAACAGTCAATATCCCGGATACGGTCGGATATGCCCTCCCTAATGAATTCGGGGAGCTGATCGCCTATATCAAGGCGCATACCCCCAATATCCATATGGCTGTAATAAGTGTCCATTGCCACAATGACCTTGGACTGGCTACCGCCAACACCATGGCGGGGCTTATGTCAGGCGCGAGACAGGCAGAGGTCACAGTCAACGGGATAGGCGAAAGGGCAGGCAACACCTCACTTGAAGAGGTTGCAATGAGCCTCCACACCAGGAAGAGCCTTCTGGGCCTCGATATAGGCATTAACACTGTTGAGATCTGGCCTACCAGCCGTCTTGTCTCCATGATCACGGGCATTGTTGTTCAGCCCAACAAGGCCATTGTGGGTGCTAATGCCTTTGCCCATGAGGCGGGGATTCATCAGGACGGTGTGCTCAAGAACCGGATGACCTATGAGATCATGGAGCCGGAAACGGTAGGTCTGACTTCAAACCGCATGGTGCTGGGCAAGCACTCCGGAAGGCATGCCTTCCGGGATAAGCTCACATCCCTGGGCTATGACCTGACCAAGGATGAGGTCGACAAGCTTTTCAAAAAGATGAAGGACCTGGCTGATAAGAGGAAGGAACTCCAGGATGAAGACATCGAGGCCCTTATAGCGGAGGAGATACTGCGCATACCCGATATCTATCAGCTTGTATATCTCAATGTGGTAAGCGGGACGGTTACGATTCCTACCGCCACGGTGATACTCAGGATCGAGGAGGGCGAGGCACAGAGTTCGGGCTTCGGGGTAGGGCCGGTTGACGCTGTCTTTAACACGATAGCGAAGATGACCGGGACCAGATCCAGACTGCTGACCTTCGCTGTTAACTCCATAACCGGCGGGATGGACGCCCAGGGCGAGGTTACCGTTCGTCTCCAGGAGAACGGCTCCATTGCGCTTGGGAAAGGCTCTGATCCGGATATAATCACGGCAGCAGCCAAGGCCTACATCAACGGTCTTAATCGTCTGGAGTATCTGAAACGGAATCCGTCAATTAACGCTCAGGATAGAATACTGTAATATTGAAAGGAAAAAATCTATGGGAATGACTATTACTGAAAAGATACTGGCAGCTCATTCAGGGAATGACCATGTGAAGCCGGGTGATCTCTTGCAGGCTGATGTGGATATGGCATTGGCCAATGATATAACAGCGCCCCTTGCCATCAAGGTTTTTGAGGAGATAGGCAGGGACAGTGTATTTAACCAGGACAGGATAGCCCTTGTCCCGGACCATTTTGTCCCCAACAAGGACATCCCGTCTGCTCATCAGGCCAAGATGATGAGGGATTTTGCAAATAAATACGCCATAAAGAACTATTTTGAGGTCGGCCAGATGGGTGTGGAGCATGTGATCCTGCCTGAGAAGGGCCTTGTAATACCAGGAGACCTTGTGATAGGCGCAGACAGCCACACGTGCACCTATGGCGCCCTGGGGGCATTTTCCACTGGAGTGGGAAGCACCGATCTGGGCGTTATTATGGCAACAGGCAAGGTATGGCTCAAGGTGCCCCCGACGATCAAGGTTATCTTTGAAGGTGAGTTCCAGCCCTGGGTCTGCGGGAAAGACCTTATCCTGTATCTCCTTGGCGTGCTCGGTGTTGAAGGCGCCAACTACTGCGCCCTGGAGTTCACCGGTCCTGCAGTCAGGAAGCTCACAATGGATCAGAGGATGACCATGTCAAATATGGCCATTGAATGCGGGGCAAAGAACGGCATCTTTGAGGCGGACGATATTACCCTGAACTATGTAAAGGAAAGATCGGCAAGAAAGCCCCTTGTGGTAAAGGCTGATCCGGATGCCCGGTATGAAAAAGAAATACATATTGATGTGTCCCGGATCCAACCGCAGGTGGCCTTCCCCCACTCTCCCGATAACGTTCGGCCTGTGTCTGAAGGCAGAGATGTGAAGATCGACCAGGTCTTTATAGGATCATGCACCAACGGAAGGCTTGAAGATCTTAAGATTGCCGCGGGCCTCATGAAGGGCAAATCCGTTGCAAAGGGTGTCCGGGTGATTGTCCTTCCCGGGTCTCCGTTGATATATAAAGAGGCCATAAGGGAAGGGATCATAGAGACCTTTATCGATGCAGGGGCTACTATAGGCCCTCCATCATGCGGTCCATGCCTTGGCGGACACCTTGGCATACTGGCGGCAGGGGAGAGGTGCGCCTCAACAAGCAACAGAAATTTTATCGGAAGGATGGGAGATCCCAAGAGCGAGGTCTATCTTGTAAGCCCTGCTGTAGCTGCGGCCTCAGCGGTTTTAGGCAGGATAGGGTCCCCTGATGAGATATAGATATTTGGAGGAATAAAATATGGCAATAGAAGGAAAAGTCTGGAAATTCGGCGACAATATTGATACAGATGTTATTATACCTGCAAAGTTTCTAAATGTATCCGACAAAAAGATCCTGGCAGCCAGCGCATTCGCCGACCTGAGGCCGGAATTCAGCAAGGGCGTCCGGAACGGAGACATCCTGGTCGGAGGAAATAATTTCGGGTGCGGATCATCCAGGGAGCATGCACCTCTGGCCATCAAGGAGGCAGGGATCAGCGTAATCATTGCAAAGAGCTTTGCCAGGATTTTTTACAGGAACTCATTTAATATCGGGCTTCCCATCCTTGAATCAAAGGAGGCTGTCGAATCCATAGAAGAGAATGATGAGGTATCGGCGGACCTGGTGACAGGAGAGATAATAAATAAGACCAAGGGCAAACGATTCCAGGCAAAACCTGTACCTGATTTCATGAGGGATGTTATACAGGCAGGCGGGCTTGTGGAATACATTAAAAAACAGAAATAATGTCCGGCTGACGGCTGAATGCTGACAGCTGATCTCATACACAAAGGGGGTGTTTACCATTAATAAACTCAAGGGAACTGAAATATTGATGAAGGTGTTGCATGAGGAAGGCGTTGATACAATCTTCGGCTTCCCCGGCGGAGCTGTGCTTGATATATACAATGAGCTTGTTAAGACTGATATTAAACATATCCTTGTGCGTCATGAACAGGGCGCGGTCCATGCGGCGGACGGCTATGCAAGGTCATCCGGCAGGGTAGGTGTGTGCCTTGTGACATCCGGTCCCGGCGCCACCAATACTGTTACCGGGATCGCATCTGCCTATATGGACTCTATCCCGATTGTGGTGTTCACCGGCCAGGTCAATACAAACCTGATCGGCAATGACGCCTTCCAGGAAGTGGATATAGTGGGCATCACCCGCCCATGCACGAAGCATAATTATCTTGTCAAGAACGTTGAAGACCTTGCAAGGACGATCAAGGAGGCCTTTTATATCGCCCGTTCAGGAAGGCCGGGGCCGGTGTTGATAGATCTGCCCAAGGACATGATGCGTTCCACGACCGAATACAAACCCATAAAGGAAGTGAAGCTCAGGGCGTATAATCCTACCTATGAGCCGAATATGAAGCAGCTTGACAGGGTCATATCCCTTATAAAAAAATCAAAGAAGCCGCTTATATTTGTGGGAGGAGGCCTTGTCCTGTCAAGGGGCTCAGAGGAGTTAAAACGGTTCGCGCATACGATACAGGCCCCGGTTACATCAACATTAATGGGCCTGGGCGTATTTCCTGCATCAGATCCGCTCTGGCTGGGCATGATAGGCATGCACGGGACATACTGCTCAAACATGTCATCGGCTCAGTGTGACCTCCTGATAGGAATAGGGGTGCGTTTTGACGACCGTGTCACTGGAAAGACAAGCACATTCGCTTCGAATGCCAAAATCGTTCATATTGATATAGATCCCACGTCCATAAGCAAGAATATTCCTGTGGATACGCCGATAGTGGGAGACTGCAGGATAACCCTTGAAAAGCTCAACAGGCTTCTTGCGGATGAACCTCAAAAAGATATCAGCAGTCATCGCAAGCCCTGGCTGGATCAGATTAATGAGTGGAAGACAACAAGGCCTTTGTCCTATATACAGAAGGATATTATTAAGCCGCAATTCGTAATAGAAAAACTGTGGGAGCTCACAAAGGGCAACGCGATTGTAGCCACGGAAGTGGGGCAGAACCAGATGTGGTCTGCACAGTTTTATCGTTTTGACAAGCCGAATGCCTTCCTTACATCAGGAGGGCTGGGCTGCATGGGATTCGGCTTTCCCGCCGCTATCGGGGCGCAGGTGGCATTCCCTGACAGGACGGTTTTAGACATAGCAGGGGACGGCAGCATACAGATGAATATACAGGAGATGGCTACGGCAGTGCAGTATAATCTTCCGGTAAAGATAGCCATACTCAACAACCGTTATCTCGGCATGGTGCGCCAATGGCAGGAGCTTTTTTATGACAGGTGTTACGCCTGTACCGAGATGGATCATGCCCCTGATTTTGTAAAGCTTGCCGAGGCCTTCGGCGCGGTAGGGCTTCGCGCGACAAAACCTGAAGAGGTTGTGCCGGTTATAGAAAAGGCCCTTTCCGTCAACAAGCCTGTAATCATGGATTTCATGGTCGAAAGGGAAGAGGGGGTTTATCCCATGGTTCCCGCAGGGGCTGATATTACTGAGATGCTCCTGGTGTAGTTTATGCAAATTAATGACAAAGGAGACGTGATATATTCATGAACAACAATGAGAATAATCAAAAACATATCCTTTCCTTACTGGTGGATAATGAGCC
>JBFYXR010000375.1:0-3580 GCA_041310455.1 Desulfobacteraceae bacterium
AAGCCGGTCCACCTCCCTGGTGAAAAGGTCCCTTACGGCCTTCAAAGAAACCGATAGATCCATATAGAGCTGTTCCGGATTTGATGACCTGTTCATTCTTTCCAGGATGTTGGCCCAGAGCTTCAACATGAAATCCATCTCGGATTTCATCTTTTCCTTTTCAACGCCCTCAGAGGCGGTCCTGATTATGAATCCGGTCTTTTCAGGCCTTATTTCCTCGATAATATTCTTAAGACGTTCGCGTTCTTCCTTGTCCTTGATCCTCCTGGATATCCCGATATGATTTACATAGGGCAGCAGCACCAGGTGCCTGCCAGGGAGGGATATATAGGAGGTAAGACGTGCGCCTTTAGTTCCGATAGGATCCTTTGAGACCTGAACAACAATGCTCTGACCTTCCTGGATTATATTTTCGATATTAAGGGCTTCCCCGCCTCCAATGCAGGCCTCCGGCTCAGGTTTCCCCTGTATCTCATCGCCGTCGTCCCCGTTGGACATGCAGATCATGCCCTGAGGGTCCGGCAGGTCCCTGTATATGTCGGACACATAAAGAAAGGCCGTCCTTTCCTCTCCTATGTCCACAAAGGCGGCCTGCATGCCCGGAAGAACCCTTACGACCCTGCCTCTATAGATGTTTCCAATAAGCCCGTGGCTGCTCTTTCTGTCTATATGCAGTTCGGCAACAAGGCCGTTTTCGACAAGGGCCACTCTGGTTTCATGAGATCTTACATTGATTATCAGTTCGTTAGCCATAAAGAACCAAAATAAAAAAGTTGTCGGTTGTATTGGACTTCTAAAAGGTTCTTAATCTTACCCCATAACCTGTTTGGTCTTCAATATTTTTATAAAGGGAAGCTGATCCTCTCTCAGTGCGAAAATCTCCTTTATTATATGGACAGGTTTTATTTCCGGACCGTCGGTATGGCTGATTACAACGTTCAGGGTATCCTGATCGGCAAACCCTATCGACTTGACCAGGGACCTCGCATCCACCTCCCGCTCGCCACTTTTTGTCATTTTATTTATGGGGAAGCTTTTTGAATTGCAGAAGGTTTCCAGACAGGACCTGTCTGCCTCTATGCCCTCCAGTGATATCCGGTAATGACTCTCCAAAAGGGTCTCTTTTTTAAGGTTTGAAATATCCTCCACAAGAGAGACCCTCACATCCTCGGGAAGCTGCAGATTCAGATCCCCTTTTAATTTTATCGGGGGGAGCATCCCGCACAGATCGATATTCACCGTCTCATGGATGCTCCCTGTGCCTACAGGCAGGGCGGCGCTGAATGAGATCCGCGGCATGGGATGAAAACCCTTTGAGAAAACCATGCTCAGTCCTGCCCTTCTGGCGGCCCTCATAAATAGACGGGCCAGTTCAAGATGGCTCAGGTAGGAGGCCTGGCCTGTCTTGCTGAAGGTGACCCTGTATTTCCTGATATCTGCTTCGGCACATGCCTCCGATGCCGCCTCCGATGCCGGAACTGTAAAATCCTTATGTATTACCGGATCTATTTCACTGTGATTGCAGACACCGCATTCAAGACATTTATCCCGGCAGTCAGGAGTCGTCTTCTCCTCAATCGCCCTTTTCCATTCCCCAAGCAGGTATCCCTTCAAAACACCTGACCTGATATGTTCCCATGGCATTATCTCATCAAACTGTCTCTCCCTGTGAAGATAGAAATCCTCCTTTATCCCGGAACGTTTAAATGCCTCTTTCCACACATCCACCTTAAAATGCTCAGCCCAGGCGTCAAACCGCGCGCCGAGCCTCCACGCCTCGATAAGCGCCCCCGTCAACCTCCTGTCGCCGCGTGAGAACATGCCCTCCAGCCAGCTCAGCTCAGGCTGGTTCCACTTGACATGTATGCGGGTTCCCTTCAATCCGTCCCGGATAATCTTTATCCGCCGCATGCTTTCCTCATGTCCTATCTGCGGAGACCACATGAAGGGTGTGTGAGCCTTGGGCACAAAGGTGGCCACGCTTACATTCAGGACCTCCCTGCGTCCCCTGCCCTTTGCAAGCCCGGCTGCCCGCTTCGCGAGCCTTACTATATCCAGCACATCCTCTTCCCTTTCCTGCGGAAGGCCTATCATGAAATATAGTTTTATCAGGTCCCACCCGGCGCCGTAGAGGTAACGGGCCATGTTCATTATATCTTCATCGGTCAGGGTCTTGTTGATGATTTTTCTTAGCCTGTCATTGCCTGCCTCCGGCGCAAGGGTGAATCCTGTCTTCCTGACCCTCTTTATCTCTTCAAGCCATGACGGGTCCAGGCTGTCTATCCTCAATGAAGGAAGGCTGACCGCGATCTTTTTCCCGGAGTGCCTGTCCATAAGCTCCTTAATCAAAGGCGCGATGCATGAATAGTCACCTGAACTCAGGGATAAAAGCGAGACTTCTTCAAATCCTGTCTTTTGAAGGGCCTGATCCAGGATTTCAACTACAGATCCTGCGCTTCTCTCCCGTACGGGGCGATATATCATCCCGGCCTGACAGAACCTGCAGCCCCTCGTGCACCCCCTGGCAATCTCGATTGCCAGCCTGTCATGCACAAGCGAGGCAAAGGGCACAACCTGGTCTTCCGGATAAGGATAAATGCCGATATCCCTGACAATGGACTTTTGCACTGACCTGTAATCCCCGCAAAGCGGCTCGATATGTTCCGTAAGGCCTTCGGAGTTATAATGGGGCATGAACAGGGACGGGATATATACCCCTCTTATCCCTTTAAGCTCCATAAGCAGATCGGATTTCTTAAGCCTTTCATCCCTGGCCCTTCTGACCGTTTTGCATATCTCAACGGCGGCTTCTTCACCATCGCCGATCAGAATGGCGTCAAAGATATCGGCAACCGGTTCGGGATTAAAGCAGGCAGGACCGCCCGCGATAATAAGGGGGAAAGAATCATCCCTCTCCGAAGACAGGAAAGGCACCCCGGAGAGTTCAAGGATAGTGAGGACATTGGTAAAGGAGAGTTCATGCTGCAGGCTGAAGCCGATGATATCAAAACTGTTCAGGGGCCTGTCGGATTCCAGTGAAGTGAGATGCATCTTCCTGCTCCTCATCTCCTCCTCAAGATCCGTCCAGGGTGAGAAGACCCTTTCCGCTGCAATCCAGTCAAACCCGTTGAGGATCTTGTACAATATCTTCAGACCCTGATGAGACATCCCGACCTCGTATATGTCAGGGAATGCAAGGGCGATTGAGACATCAACGTCTGCCGCATCTTTCTTTACCGAGTTGATCTCTTCACCGATGTATTGGCTGGGATGTTTTATTTTTAGAAGTAAGCTATGTTCCTTTATAGGCATAAAAAATATTCCGTTATTTCCTTTATCTTGTTTGACTCTGAAATCCCATTCATGCACCCTAAGCCCTGTTTACCCCGAGCGCCGGGAGCCCCTTTAAAAGGAGTGAAACGGGCGGTCTTCCGAGGCGAGCTGGATAAAAAAAACGGGCTACTGGAGCTCCGGTAATTTTTTCATTGCATCCTGATCACTGCTCTTTTCTTAGCAGTATGGTTACCTCCGCGCCTCCATCAGGATGATTTCTGCCCCACACCCTGCCTTTCAGCCCCCC
>JBFYXR010000377.1:0-2963 GCA_041310455.1 Desulfobacteraceae bacterium
AGACCTGTCAGGCTTTATCAGTTATGCTGTTCTTGGGTTCCGTGACGGATTAAAGGGCCTTCTTGATATTGTCCAGAGAAATCTCTTAGAAATGTCATGGCATAAATTCATCTATGACGTCCTGGACAGCAAAAAGGCCACCGGCAAGACCCGCGCCATTGTTAAAAGGCGCCGCACTCTTGCCCTCCAGTTCCCTGTTGACAAATGGAACACCGCCAATGATCTTGTTAACAGTTCTGGCATCCTGGCAAAGGAGTATGCCACGCTTTCGCCTATTACACTTATGCGCGACCTCAGTGAACTTGAAAGACTTGAGTTGATTGTCAAGGACAAGGACAAATACAAAGGGAACATAGAGGTCTTGCAGGGATTAATGCCACTGAGAAAAATAAAATAATTTCAGGAGACCAGGAATACAATTTATTACTATTGATATCTCCTTCCTATAGAGTTACCAGTAGTGTCAAGAATTTTTAAAAATACTATTGGGTCTTATTATTTTTTATCTTCTCGATGAACCTTTTAAAAACTCTGGTTGGTTCAAGACACTCAGAATCAAAATCGTTAACAATCCTTTTACAAAGTTCTTCTAGTCCATTATCTGGTACTGTGTCCAGATAATGATTTTTAATATTATAAACATAACCCCAAGTTTCAATAAAGCTTGCAAATGTTTGATCAATTATTTCATTAGTATTGTTGTCTATAGGTTTTTCTTTTGTAAGCAAACTCGTTAATATTTTCTGAAATGCTTCTACATCAGCCTTTTGCAGAAAAATAGTTGATAAAGTCACTCCTGTTTTACAGCCAGGTATATTTTCTTGTTCCAAGACTTTAAATTCTATTTCATAAAAACAAGGATATTTCTCAGCTATTATTACATCATTGAGACCTCCAAGCTGTTGGTTAACATAACTAGCGATCTTATTTTTTGCATCTCCATTTCCACTTATTGAAACCATGACTGAAAAAGGTTGGTTAGTCTGAATTGTTTGAAATATTTGTTTAATCAAAAATTTAGATATTCGCTGTGTATTTTGTGTGTCAACAGTTGCCTTTGCAGGCTTGACATATCCTGCCCCGCTTAAAACTACGGCAGTTGTTGCTATATTCGTTTTAATGAAGTCTCTTCTGGTAAAGCCTTTTGTGGATTTGATATTTAGGGGCATCGGTTTTTATCCTTATAAAAATGGGGTCTTTAGTTGACTCATGTTTGCAAATGAAACGGATGTAATAAACTTGATACGGTCTTAATCTTAAAACCTGTGATCCCCAAAACCTGGCAAACACCATTTTTATAGAATCAGAATTTTGGATAACTTGCCGTGACGTGGAGTAAATGATTTGTGGATGTTGCAATCCGGCGAAATTAAAGGATAGAATCTCTAAACAGACTTCTGCTTTATCATCTCGTAAAAATCATTTCCCTTGTCATCTGTCAATATAAACGCCGGGAAATCCTTTACGGTAATCATGTATACAGCCTCCATGCCGAGCTCCGGATAGTCCAGCACCTCTGATTTGATGATGCATTCCTTCCCCAGCCTGGCGGCTGCCCCGCCTATGGAGCCCAGGTAAAACCCCCCGTATCTTTTGCAGGATTCAGTTACAGCCTTTGACCGGTTCCCCTTGGCCAGCATTATCATTGATGCGCCATGCGCCTGGAACAGAGGCACATAGGAATCCATACGGCCTGCTGTGGTGGGACCGAATGAGCCTGAGGCAAATCCTTGCGGCGTCTTTGCCGGCCCGGCATAATAGATGATATGGTCCTTGAAATATTGCGGAAGCCCTTCGCCCCTGTCCAGGCGTTCCTTAAGCCTGGCGTGGGCAATATCCCTTGCCACAATTATCTTTCCGGTGAGTAAAAGGCGCGTCGATACAGGGTATTTTGTTAAAACGGCAAGTATCTTTTGCATGGGCTGGTCAAGATCGATCCTGACCGCAGACCTATCTTCTCCTGACGGTTCAGGCAGGAACCTTGATGGATCGGTCTCAAGCCTCTCCAGAAATATCCCATCCCCGGTAATCTTTCCCCTGATATTCCTGTGGGCATTGCAGCTCACCCCCATGCCGATAGGACAGGAGGCGCCATGCCGGGGCAGCCTGATTACCCTTACATCAAGGCAGAAATACTTTCCGCCGAACTGAGCACCGATGCCCAGGTTCCTCGACACTGTCAGAAGATCACCTTCAAGCCCTTTGTCCCTGAAGGCCCTTCCCTGTTCATCGCCTGAATCAGGAAGGTTATCCATAAAACCTGTTGATGCTAATTTTGCAGTTTTCAGGTTAGCCTCAGCTGATGTCCCTCCCACCACGAACACGAGGTGATAGGGGGGACATGCAGCAGTGCCTATCTCCTTCATCCTGTCGGTCATGAATTTAATCAGCGCGTCGTTATTCAGGACAGCCCTGGATTCCTGAAACAGATATGTCTTATTTGAAGAGCCCCCTCCCTTTGCGATAAAGAGGAAGCCATAGGAATTGCCTTGCGTAGCATAGATATCGATCTGGGCAGGCAGATTACACCCGGTATTTTTTTCATCATACATGGAAAGGGGCGCCATCTGTGAATATCGGAATTTATTCTTCACATAGGCATTGTAGCTGCCCCTTGAAATTGCCTCCTCATCCTGAAAGCCGGTCCAGACAGCCTGCCCCTTTTCGCCGATTACTATGGCAGTGCCCGTGTCCTGACACATGGGAAAAACACCTTCTGCCGATATAGCCGCGTTTTTAAGCAACTCAAGGGCTACATACCGGTCATTGGCAGAGGCCTCCGGATCTTTCAGGATATCGGCCAGTTGCTGCAAATGGGAGCTTCTTAACAGGTGCGACACATCCCTGAAGGCCTCTTCAGCCAGGAGCGTCAGCCCTTCCGGCGCTACCTTTAGAATCTCTCTCCCTTCAAACACCCCGGTTGAGATATATTCCTTTGTGAGCAGCCGGTATTCTGTTCGATC
>JBFYXR010000379.1:0-2584 GCA_041310455.1 Desulfobacteraceae bacterium
GGCCTGATCGATTATCTTATTAGCCTCACCTTGAGCCCTGCGTCCTGGGTCTTGAATATTTGTATTAACCCCGCGCGATTTATATCGTGCCCTGTGCCTTTTTTATCGCCCTTTCAAAACCGGGCAGGGATCTTTCAATTACTTCCGGTGAGGTGCAGTATGCGATCCTGAAGTAACCGGAACGTCCAAAGGCGCTGCCCGGGACAGTCAGGATATTCTCATCCTTCAGTATTGATACAAATGCCATGTCATCTTTAATGGGTGTCTCGGGAAACAGGTAGAATGCCCCCCCGGGTCTGTCAAACCTGTATCCGAAGGATGCCAGACCATTGCAGAGGATGTCCCTGTTCCTTTTATAAAAGGATATATCTACACTCGCATCAAGCATGTGTGGTATCGCCCTCTGCATGAGCGCCGGGGCATTCACAAAGCCCAGTATCCTGTTGCTCATGATAAGGCCTGCCGTGACAGTCTCTTTTTCCATAATATCCGGGTTGACGGCGACATATCCGATCCGCTCACCCGGCAGGGAAAGGTCCTTTGAAAAGGATGTGGCTATGATGGTCTCCCTGTATGAATCAAACACGCTCGATGCCGTTGTGCCGTCATAGACAATCTTCCTGTAGGGCTCGTCGGATATCAGATAGATCTCCTTCCCGATCCTGCTGCTGCCTTTTTCAAGCACCCTGCCGAGACCCCGCAGCTGCTCCCCGGTATACACCTTGCCGGTAGGGTTGTTGGGGGTGTTAATCAGTACCGCCTTCGTCTTTTCGCAGATTGCCTCTTCCATGGCCTCCAGATCAAGGGAAAAATCCTTTTTCGTGGGAACGATCTTTGGCAACCCCTGATGATTCTCCAGGTAAAAATTGTACTCCATGAAATAGGGGGAAGGGATTATGACTTCATCACCCGGGTCAAGAAGGGTCTTTAAGATGACATTCACGCCGCCCCCGGACCCTACCGTCATAATGACATCGCCTGCTGCGAATCCCCCCCTGTTGTTTCTTGATAGGTAGTCGGCGACAGCCTGCCTTGTATTGTCATAACCAGCGTTAGGCATGTAGCCGTGGCGTCCGGGCGCAGGATCATTGATAAGATCTTTCAAAAGCTCCCTGAATCCTGCAGGCGGTTCAAGGTTGGGATTGCCCAGACTGAAGTCAAACACGCTGTCCTCACCGAGCTCTGCCTTTCTCTTCAGGCCTTCCTCGAACATCTTCCTGATAAGCGATGAATTTTTAATGGAATGCTGTATCCTCTTTGCAATAGCCATTTACTTTTCTCCGGTTTAAAGAATAAAGATTAGTTGGTTTTTTAATGTTTGTAAAGTATTCTCTAAATCAATCAGCGCTGGAACAGACATTTTTTTGCAAAGCATGTTATTAAACCTCGCACCCGGGTATTCTACTGAAGTGATAATCCCGGATAACCGTTATTACATTATTCTTTTCTCCTGGTCAAAATTAGTATAAAATAACTTAATAATCTCTTGGTTTCGCCCGGTAATTTCCTGTTAGTATTTTGCATAAGGCCACGGTTTGACTCATGAGTCCTACCCGGACATACATCGCAGGCTTTTATCCTGTGCAAAATGCTAACCGGAAATTGCTGGATTTTGCCCGTATCGATAGACAGGATTTAAAAATAAATAACAAAGTCGATGCTATCTTTATAAGGAGAATAACCATGGCCGGAACAGTTAAGAAAAGACCTGTAATAGGCGTACTCACTGGCGGGGGTGATGTCCCTGGCTTGAACCCCTGCATAAAGGCCCTGGTTTACAGGGCGGCCAGCGAGGGAATCGACGTCATAGGGATCAGGAGGGGATGGGCAGGCATACTGGAGTACAACCCGGATGACCCGGAAGGAAATCAGAAGTGTGTTATTGATTTAAAACCGGTTGACGTCCGCAAGATTGACAGAACAGGAGGCACCTATCTGCATACCTCCAGGACCAATCCCAGCGCGACCAAGAAAAAGGACGCCCCTGCCTATCTGGCAAAGAAATTCAAAAAAGGCGAGACAAAAAAGGATTTTACGCAGCAGGTCCTCCATAACCTTGAACACCTGAAGATTGACTGCATGATTCCCATAGGGGGCGATGATACCCTCAGCTTCGCTGAAAGGATTCACAAGGAGGGTTTCCCATGCATAGCAATACCCAAGACAATGGACAACGATGTCTTCGGGACTGATTACTGCATAGGATTTTCAACCGCCATCTCAAAGAGCGTCAATTTCATACACGCACTGAGGACCTCGGCAGGTTCCCACGAGCGGATAGCGATTGTTGAGCTGTTCGGCAGGTATTGCGGTGAGACCTCCCTGATTGCCGCGTATCTGGCAGGCGTTGACAGGGCTATTATACCCGAGGTGCCCTTTGACGCCGAACGCCTTGCGAGCTTTGTCATGAAGGATAAAAGGGAAAATCCCGGCAACTATGCCATGATTACGGTTTCAGAGGGGGCTGTCCCGATAGGCGGCGATATGCTCCTGTCAGGTGAATGTGATGCCTATGGACACAGGAAGCTCGGCGGGATCGGTGAGATTACTGGAGAGATGCTCAAGCATCTGACAGGCGAGGATG
>JBFYXR010000380.1:0-7242 GCA_041310455.1 Desulfobacteraceae bacterium
AGGGCCGGGGGCCTTACCGAGGATGCCTATCCTTTCGGGGCGATATTCAAACGTGAAGCCGTTATGGAGACGCAGAATGCCAGTTATGAAGAAAACAGGCAGCAGCTTGAGAGGGATATCGCGAGTCTCACAGCTGTAGCCGCAAACAGTTCTCTGGACAAGGAGGACCTGGCAACAGTTCAGGTATCACTGGCAGAAAAAAAAGACACGCTGGATAAACTGGAAAGGACTAAACCGACCGGACGGATGGTTATTAATCTGGACAAGATAATGTCGTCTCCTTCCTCAATTGTTGATGTCCAGTTGAGGGCCGGAGACCATCTTACCGTAGCTAAGCGGCAGGACTTTGTAAACGTTTCCGGGGAGGTATACAATCAGACCGCCCTTTTATACGAAGACGGAAAGACTGTGGATTATTATCTTAATAAAGTAGGCGGCATTACGAAAAGGGCTGCCAAAAGACAGACATATATTGTTAAGGCCAACGGAACCGTCATCAGCAGACAACAGGGCAGTATATTAGGCATCGGCCTGTGGGATCAGGGGAACTCCAGGTGGTCGTTTGGAGGATTCGGGTCCATAGAACTTGACCCCGGCGATACTATATTAGTGCCGCAGAAAACGGCTAAAATTAACTGGCTTAAAGGCATAAGTGATATTACCCAGATCTTATATCAGATCGCGGTAGCTGCACATGTGATCCAGGATTTTTAGGCGCTTCGGCTAAGGTTCTCCCGGCCTTGGTTATCGTTTTCCTAAAGCCCTGTCAGAAATTGAATCCATGCTGACAGGGCTTTTTCCCCAGTGTCTTCTATTATTTATTCCTAATCCTTTCGGAAAGGAAGGTATACCTTTTCATTATCCTGTTGTTGTTGATCCCGGCGGCAAGGGCCTTTTTGCTGCCTACAATGACAACAAGCCGCTTCCCCCTTGTCACGGCCGTATAAATCAGGTTTCGCTGAAGCATTACATAATGCTGGCTGAGCAGAGGCATCACGATCGCCGGATACTCGCTGCCCTGGGATTTATGTACAGAAATGGCGTAGGCAGGGCTGATCTCGTCCAGTTCGGAATAATCATATTCCACATGATTCCCGTCAAAGTTTATCAGAACTGTCTGACCCTCAGGATTAATATCTTCGATTCTTCCTATATCACCGTTAAACACATCCTTGTCGTAGTTATTTCTGGTCTGAATCACCTTGTCATGAAGCTTGAAGATCCTTTCGCCCCTGGCAATTGAAACCCCCGATCTGTTAAGGATGTCCTGGAGTGTCCTGTTAAGGTTTTCTGTGCCGGCTATCCCCTTATGCATGGGCGAGAGGACCTGTATGTCATCAAAAGGGTCAAGAGAAAAACGCCTCGGTATCCTGGTCGAGACAAGCTCGGTTATAATGTCCAATGCCTTTTCCGGATCCTCCTGTTCGATGAAATAAAAGTCCTCAAGCTCCCCCCTGCCCTGGATTAACTCCGGCATGAGCCCGTCATTTATCCTGTGGGCGTTTACTATAATCCTGCTTGCCGCGGACTGCCTGTAGATTTCTTTGAGTTCAACGACGGTAACTGAGCCTGAATTTATTATATCCCTCAGGATACACCCCGCTCCTATCGACGGCAGCTGGTTTACATCGCCTACCAGTATAAGGACGGCTTTGTCAGGAACGGCCTTAAGCAGATTGCTCATCAGGACAGTATCTATCATGGAAGCCTCATCAATTATGAGGACATCGACTTCAAGGGGTCTTTCCCTGTTTCTCTGAAAACCTCCATTCTGTCGACTGAATTCAAGCATCCTGTGTATTGTCTTTGCAGGGTAAGAGGCTGCCTCGCTCATCCTTTTAGCCGCCCTTCCGGTAGGGGCGGCAAGAAGTATCCTTGCCCCCAGCTCGCGATATATCCTTAAGGCTGCATTAATGATCGTTGTCTTTCCCGTCCCGGGTCCGCCTGTAATGACCAGGACCTTAACCGTAACAGCCTTTTTCACTGCCTCAACCTGTTTCAAGGCCAGATCAATTTTTATCCTGGCCTGAACCCACTGCAGGGCCTTCCCTCCATCAATCTTTCGAATATTGCTGCTGGAATCAAGTATCCTCAAGATGCTCCCGGCGATGGCTGTCTCGGCTGCATGAAACCGCGAAAGATAGACCGCCCGGTTGTTCGTATCACATTTGCCTGTCTGGCTGCTGATGTCTTCAATAATGAGCTTTCTTTCTTCAACAAGGGCGCTGATGCCACTGATGATTATATCCCTCCCGACTGCCAGGACATCCATGGCCTTTTCTATCAGGGGCTCATAGGGATAATAGACATGCCCCTCTTCAGCAAGCTGATTCATTACATAAATCAGCCCGGCTTCAGCCCTGGCAGGGGAATTGCTGTCAAAACCAAGCTCCCTGGCAATTTTGTCGGCAGTGCTGAAGCCTATCCCGTTTATGTCCATGGCCAGCCTGAACGGATTTGAGGTTACGACGGATATGGAGTCATTGCCGTACTGTCTGAATATCCTCGCAGCGAACCCTGGGCCCACACCATGTGACTGGAGGAAGATCATCACATCCCTGATCTCCTTCTGGTCCATCCAGGCCTTTCTTATCATTTCAACCCTTTTTGGGCCTATGCCGTCGATCTTCTCAAGGTCTTCAATGCGGTGTTCAATCGTATGCAGAGTTTCATTGCCGAATTCTTCAACTATCCTGGCGGCCATCACCGGACCGATGCCCTTGATCAGCCCTGACCCCAGATATTTCTTGATTCCATCAACGGTTGCGGGGGATTTGACATGGTGGGACTCAACCTTGAACTGGCGCCCGAACCTGGGATGATTGGTCCAGTATCCCTTTACGGACAAAATTTCTCCGGGGGCGGGAGATATGACATTGCCCACTATGGTAACAGGATCACTATGGCCGTGAACAACCAGCCTGATAACCGTATATCCAGTCTCTTCATTGGAATAGGTTATTGAGTCGATCTGGCCTTCGAGTTCCAGCCTGGCTTCATCTCCTGAAAAAACCTTGGGATCGTGTGGAAGACTATTGTGATTCATCAAAGGTCACAGCCTGAAAGGAAGTTTTTTATTGATTGAGATTCCTTCAAGATCAATGCTCACATCATAGGCAAGCATCTCAACGCCGGCATCCTTTGCCTTTTCCAGTTCCAGGCCATATGCAGGATCAATATGGCGGGCAGGCCTGAATTCTCCGGCATCCATTCGCTGAACAAGATAAAACATTACTGCCCTGTTTCCCTTGGACACCTCTTTTTGGAGTTCCTTCAGATGCTTCAATCCCCTTGTTGTAACCGCGTCCGGGAAATAGGCTATGCCGTCCATCACGAGGGTGCAGTTTTTTACTTCGACAAAACACTTTTTTTCACCCCGTTCAAGAAGCAGGTCGATCCTGGAATTAATCCCGTATCTGACCTCCGTTTTTATACGCTTAAATCCCGAGAGTTCCTTTATTTTTCCGGCTTCAATGGATAGTTTAACAAGTCTGTTGGGAACTCCGGTATTAATGCCGACCAGGGATCCCGGCATTTCTATCATTTCCCAGGTATATTTCAGTCTTCTTGAAGGTGTGTCGTGGTATGAGATATAAACAGTCCTGCCGGGTTCTGAACAGGTCAGCATGGTTCCGGTATTGGGGCAAAGGGCTGTGACGACCCCTCCATTGCCTAATGTTACATCCGCCTTGAAGCGCTGATATCGTTTGACAAGTGAGCCCCTTATGAGCAGGGGCCATTTCAGCCGATCCCTTTTCAGGCCTCGGCCATCTTCATTTATCCGCATTTTGTGAAGCCGCAGAAATGGCAGGTCATGCAGCCTTCTTCAAAACTGATAACCATACCGCATTCAGGGCATGTCTCACCAAGAAGGCTTTTTTCATTTTTCGGCGCCTTCTTTATATCCTTGCCTTTCATATATCTGTTCTCCATAACACGGCTGATAGCGTCGGGGATAGACAGGACAAGGCCGTCCTTTTGGAATACAGGGTGCTCGCCGCCTATCCCCTTCAGCTGGTCAACAATCTTCTCAACCTTGACCCCGGAGCGGAGCGCGAGGGAGACCAGGCGTCCGATAGCCTCTGTCTTGGCGGTTGTTGACCGCCCTGATTTTCCGATAGTGGCAAATATCTCAAAAGGCTGGCCATCCATTTCAGTAACCGTCACATAAAGATTGCCCATGCCTGTTGGGATCTTGGTAGTGAATCCTTCCAGTGTCTCGGGCCGGTCCTTGACATCAGCCATGGATGAAACCTTCTTTTTCTCCTTATCCTGAAAGCTCAGGACCTGGTTTTCCTTGCTCCCGTCCCTGTAAATGGTTACGCCCTTGCACCCCAGCTTGTAGGCAAGCACATAGACCTTTTTAACGTCCTCTTCCGTGGCATCCTATGGAAGAATTACGGTATTTGAAACGGCGTTATCGGTGTACTTCTGGAAGGCGGCCTGCATAAGGAAATGCAATTCCGGCGTGACATCGTGGGCTGTTACAAATACATCCCTTACATCATCCGGGACATCCTTCATGTGCTTCACGCCGCCTGACGCGGCAATACGCTCCATTAACTCACGGGAATAGAATCCCATTTCTTTTGCAGTCGTTTCAAAATACTGGTTTACCTCCATCAGCCTGTCATTATCCATTACATTCCTTACAAAGCTGAGGGCAAACAGAGGCTCTATCCCGCTGGAGCAGCCGGCAATGATGCTCAATGTCCCTGTCGGTGCGATTGTTGTGGTGGTGGCATTCCTGCAGGCGGCATCTTCCCTGTCCTTGAATATGCTTTTATCAAAATTGGGGAAGACACCCCGCTCACTGGCAAGGTATTGAGACGCCAGGTGAGACTCCTTCTGGATAAAACTCATTATCTCTTCCGCTGTCTGGAGTGCCCTCTCAGAATTATAGGGTGTCTTGAGCTGATACAGCATGTCGGCAAAACCCATCACTCCGAGCCCTATCTTGCGGTTGCCCTTAACCATCATGTCTATCTCCGGAAGAGGATATTTGGACATATCAATAGTGTTGTCAAGGAATCTGACGCTCCACCACACGATATCCTTTAAGCCCTCATAATCTATGGCCGGGTTTTCATCATTTTTAATCACATATTTGGCAAGATTGATGGACCCCAGGTTGCATGCCTCCATGGGAAGCAGGGGTTGTTCCCCGCAGGGGTTGGTGCTCTCTATTGAACCAAGGCCCGGCGTGGGATTATCCCTGTTTATCCTGTCAAGAAAAACGATCCCCGGGTCTCCGTTGTCCCATGCCTGTTTTACAAGTGATTGGAATACATCCGCGGCGTTTAATTCCCCGACCTTGGTCCCTTCCCTCGGGTCTATAAGGTCATAGCTGGAACCATCCTTCAGTGCATCCATAAAGGGATCAGTGACTGCAACGGAGATATTGAAGTTTTCCAGTTCCTTATTATTTTTTTTACAGGATATAAAATCCATGATGTCCGGATGATCGACCTTAAGGATGCCCATGTTGGCCCCCCTGCGGGTGCCTCCCTGCTTTACCTGTTCAGTGGCGGTATTAAAAATCTTCATGAACGAGATCGGGCCTGATGCGATTCCGCCCGTTGTCCCGACCCTGCTGTTCTTGGACCTCAATCTGGAAAAGGAAAAGCCTGTCCCCCCGCCGGATTTATGGATAAGGGCCGCATTCTTAAGGGAATCAAATATCCCTTCCATGCTGTCCTCAACAGGAAGGACAAAACAGGCCGCCAGCTGCCCCAGACGCTGTCCTGCATTCATAAGGGTAGGTGAATTAGGAAGAAATCTGAACTCCGTCATCATGCGGTAAAATGTCTCCTCCACCTTTTCAGTCTGGGAGGCGTCACCGTAGTTTTTTTCAGCCATTGCGATATGATGCGCGACCCGCTTGAACATCTGTTCGGGTGTTTCAATAACCTTGCCGTTGCTGTCCTTTATCAGATATCTTTTCTTTAACACCATCCTTGCATTATCGGACAGATTGAGCTCTTCCTTCAAAAATAACGAGCCGTCCAGTTTTATGGGCCTTGTCTTGGTAAGCCCGTGCTCTATCAGCTTGGCCTCTACAATCTCTTCCAGCAGGGGCATCGTGATGGTCCGGAGTTCCATCTTAAGTATCTCTTCCCTTAAGGACCTGCTGATATTAATGGCCTGATCACTGTTCATGGGGCTTTCTTTTCTAAGCTGATCTGAAAACAGGTTGTCATCCCACCTGTAAGCAGATAGATCATAGGTGCCTTTTTCAGTAACGAGTATCTTGCCGTGCTGAGCCATGAGGTCCTCCGGAAAATTGACCAAACAGAAAATTTAATGAAATAATTGTTTTTGCCGTTAAATCATACCAACAGGTAAGGTTGAGAAATGTATAATAATACTTACTGCAAAACCCAACATGCAGTCGGACATTAAATGCCTTAAACACAAAAGAAATAGATATAAAAAAATTCTATTTCTTTATTATATATCATGATGTTGAATGGAACGAATTCTAAAGTACAATATATTGTATGTCAACAACAAATATATAATCAAGAAGATTCTTAATGCAATTTTTCAACGGCAGCAGGATAATAGCAGGATATTTCTTAAAGGAAGTGATTAATATGGCAAGCCTGTTAAATCTTATCCCAAAAAGAGAGAACTTATTGACGACTGACGGCTTCGATAGATTCTTTATATTCTCATGTCTATACTCAAATTTTTATTTCCGCTGCCCGAAAGGCTTCTGGACTCTCTAATCAGTTCTCCCCGGGTGGTGTACGTATCCCCCACCCCTGCTGAATTGTCCCTGATTATCCACGCTGATCCTTCCCTGTTCATTTGGAGTTCCGAATCGCGGGACTCGGATGACTCCTCGACTGCCTTAACGATTTGAGAATCTTCTTCCTTGTTAATCCTGATTTCAATGGGATTTATGACCGGTATTGCTGAAGAGATATCTATCGACATTGCCTATTGCCTCCATGTTTGGAAAAAAAAACCTGTTCCTGAGGCAGGGAACAGGTTTTAAACCGGAATAGTATCGATCAGCATCCGGATTTTTTAATCTGGAAAAATCCGGATTGTGTCTTAAATGACCCTCTGTAAGAGTCCCGATTTAACTCTGCAACCCCGCTATCCTATCGATTACCATGGACTTAGACCGGAGGTTTTGCGTCCCTGCCTTTCGGAAAGTTTGCCCTTAAGTTTTAGACTTTTGTAGTCGTCTTTGATATCGGCATGACGTTGAAAAAACTTTAAAAAAATTTT
>JBFYXR010000381.1:0-5834 GCA_041310455.1 Desulfobacteraceae bacterium
TATCCCTTCAGCATGGGGCTCCTGACTACTGCCGGGGCCTCGGCGGCCTTCCTGATCTCCTCCTCGCTCTCAACCTTGACATCAAAGTGTTTTGTTGCAGGCAGTTTCATGAATATGGCGCCAAGGGCAGGGTTTATCACGATTGCCACGAAGAGTGAAGACGAAAGGGTAATAATTACCGTCAGGGGCAGATATTTCATGAATTCGCCCATGATCCCTGGCCAGAACAGAAGCGGGAAAAAGGCCGCCAGGGTTGTAAGGGTTGAGGCTATTACGGCAGGACCTACCTCAACAGCCGCCCTGACTGTAGCCTGCAGCTTGGGGACACCCTGTTCCATGAAGCGGTATATATTTTCCACTATGACAATGGCATCATCCACCAGAAGGCCCAGGGCAAGGGTCAGCGAAAAAAGCACTATCATATTAAGGGTAATGCCCATGGCATCAAGTATTATAAAGGATATGAACATTGAAAAAGGGATGGCCAGGCTTACAAGGATGGCATTCCTTATTCCCATCGCAAAAAAGAGGACTACAACAACAAGAATGAGCCCGGTGATGATATGATTCTCCAGCTCAACAACCATATCATTGATCTCTTCCGCGTAATCCAGAAGCTTCGTAACCTTTGTGCCGGTGGGCCACTGGGGTTTGGATTTCTCCAGTATCTCATCCACCTGCTCTACAATCTCTATTATATTCTCCCCGCTGCGCTTCTGAACCTGGATGCTGATTGCCTCTTCGCCGTTGAGCCTCGCCCTGCCGGTCTCGTCCTTGAAACCGTCAATTACCTCTGCGACGTCCTTGAGATACACGGGATTGCCGTTATGGGTTCCCACCACCAGACCATATATCTCATCAGGCGTCTGAAATTCGCCCGGCACCCTGAGCTGGAACCTCCCGTCACCCATTCGTATGCTTCCGCCTGATACATTCAGGTTCTCGTTGGCAATCACGTATTGAAGACCCACAATGGATATCCCGTAATATGCCAGCTTATCGGGATATGGCTCCACCCTTATCTCCCGTTCAAGTCCGCCTGTCACCGTGGCTGCCAGTACACCGGGGATTGACTCTATTTCCTCCTCAAGGTCTTCTGCTATCTCCTTCAGTCTTACCATTCCGGCAGGTCCGGATAGAGAAAGGGTAAGGATGGGCATATCGGAGATATTTATCTCGCTTACAACAGGATCGTTTTCCAGGTCGGACGGGAGTTCCTGCCTTGCCATATCCACCTTGTCCTTGGTCTTGGGCAGTACGTCATCAATATCCGTGCCTGCCACGAACTCAATGACTATCGAACTCATTCCCTCGATGCTGCTGGAACTTATCTCCTTTACCCCCTTCAGGCCCCTGAGCTTGTTTTCAATGGGTATGGTGATGGATTGTTCAATGTCAACAGGCGCAACACCCGGATAGGTTGTCATTACATATATATAGGGTATAGTAATATCAGGCGTCGATTCACGCGGCATTGAATAATAGGACATCAGTCCGAATAAAAAAATCACCACGCTCAACACAACAACGCTGATTCTCTTTTTTACAGCAGTATCTACAATAGGCATCATCATGACTTGAGGATCTCCGAAGCATCAGTTACGTTTTTGATAACCTGCACTGTCTGGCCTTCATCAACCTGGCGATGGCCTACGATGATCACCCTGTCTCCCACCTTCAGCCCGGATTTGACCTGGATCATCCATCCCTCCAGTATGCCCAGCTCCACAGGACGTTTCTCGGCCTTGTTATTGTTTTCAAGATATACAAAATTTTCCTCATCCTGTGATATAACCGCATAGAGCGGTACCGCAAGTGTATCCTCAAACCTCTTTTTAACAAGTTCCACCCTTGCAAACATCCCGGGAAGGATCCGGCCGTCGGGATTATCAACAACCAGCTCCAGATTATAGAGGCGCGCAAGATCCCCCGTTTGACGGGAAAGAAATAACTTCCTGCCCTTAACCTTTAATTCGTCGAGGGCCTCGATTATTATATCCGCCTCCTTCAGATCCATAACGGCCGATACATCGCTCTCAGGTATCCCTACAGTTACCTTGACCTCGCCTATCTGGAGTATCTGGGCTACAGGCTTATCATAAGGCATTGAATCTCCGATCTTTGCCTCTATCTCGTTAAGTCTTCCGCTTATTGGTGCAATAATCTTCGTGCGTTCAAGGGCAAGTTTTGACTCTTTCATCTGTGCTTCAAGGTCTTTAAGCTGGGCCTCAAGTTTATCTACCTCACTTGCCGCAATGATATTCCTCTTATAGAGTTCAGACATGCGGTTATATTCAATAGTTATCAGTTTATGATTGGCCTCAACCCTCTCAAGTCTTGATGTGTAGTCTCTGCTGTCAAGCTCCACCATGACCTGCCCCTTTTTAACCATCTGGCCTTCCTTAACGAGGATATTAACTACCTGACCCGATGCCTCGGACTTTACCCACAGGTCCTCAAAGGATTCGACAGCCGCAGGCAGGTTAAGCTTTTCTTCAATTTTCGCCGGCTCAACTGTCAAGGTCACTACTTGAACAGATACCTCCTCTTTTGTAGCGGCCTTATTTTCCTCTTCAAGACGTTTGCCCTTTTCCTTTATATTCGTGTAGAGAATAATAAGAGACAGGCACAATATAATGACGACAAACCACGGAAATGAGCCCCAGATGAATCTTAAGACCCTGGTTTTACTCTCTGATTCAAATTGATTCATATCTTTGATTACCTCATTTATATGATTTTTCTTTTAATATAACCCAAGTTTTATTATTAATGACAGGGTGCTATCATCGCAAACGGTCCAAAGGAGATCTTATAAAGGCATTTAAGATAAAAATGTAATCGCGGACAGGAAACCTCTGCAGCCCGGAATGAAGGGTCTTCATTCATGGGAAAAACATCGGATAGATCAATGAAACACTTTAACACAAAAAATAGATCAGTGAAGATCAAAACTCTACAATGAATTGATTATCCGGCGAAGTACATTATACTCTGCCCAGATTATTATAAATTTTATCATCTATATGAAAATGTCTCACGACTGTCAAGAAACAAAAACGGCAATATAATTCTTGATAAATATTAATGATTATCTTAAGTTGAAAAAAATAATGTTCAAAAAAGTAAATCTGTAAGTACTCTCAAGAGATTATCATGGAAAAAATATCAACTCAAAATTACGAGAAATATATAAAGGCATTGTCCGATATAAGCGGAGCCATTACATCCGACCTATATATTGAAGACATTTTAAAACTGATAGTAATGGTTACGGCAAAGGTGACCGGACTTGAGATATGCTCCCTGTGGCTTGTGGATGAAACCGAGAATCCAAGGAAGATCCGCTTAAAGGCAACCCAGGCCATTGATCCTGAATACATGAAGGATCGCGCCCTTAATGAAACGGAGGGCGTTGTCGGCTATGTCTTCTCGAAAAACGAGATATTGTATGTAAAGGATGTCCTGAAAGACCAGAGGTTCAAGGAAAAGGATATGGCCAGAAAGCTTGGCCTTGTGTCGATGCTGGGCATCCCCCTGCGCGTCAAAAACGATAAGGTTATCGGCGTGCTCAATTGCTTTTCATCCCAACCCCATGATTTTACCGATGCAGAGTTAAACCTGATTACCGCGGTAGCCAACCAGGCAGCTGTAGCAATCTACAATACTGAACTGCTTGTCAAAAGCAAGGTCATCCAGGAGGAACTGGAGACCCGCAAACTGGTTGAAAAGGCCAAGGATGTCCTTATGACCCGCCGCAAAATGGCCGGAGATGAGGCGTTCCGATGGATACAGAAACGCAGCATGGCCTCAAGAAAATCCATGCGCCAGATTGCTGAGGCTATACTCCTGTCCGAGGAGCTTGGATAGATTTTAATATTTTCCCATTTCAATAATCCAAGATTCTTTCCCCTCAGAACTTAAGTGATTCTAAAAAAATCTGATATTTTTAATTATAATATTCTTGACAACACGGTTAAGTATTACTAATACTGCTGAAAAATAATTATATGAAATAAATCCTGCACAACGGCGTGCGGATTTTAAATTTATAAGACAAAGGCGTCTTTCCAAGGGGAAAGACGCCTTTTTTTTCGCGCAAACATTCAATAATATGAGGAGAATAAACATGAGATTTTCAAAAAGCAACGATGTCCTTGGGACGACAAATAGAGGCAATAACGCAGAATCAGGTCTTTGCACACTCTGCAGGGCGGACTGCCAGGGCAAATGCGAGACATGGCTTGGAAGCCTTGTCGGCCGCAAACTGCTTTATCCGAGGGATTTCGGCACCGTAACGGCAGGCGCCAACAATACAACACAGGTTGGAGTAAATTACAACGCCCTGCGCATACAGGGGTATGCATACGGCGTGCACGGTCTGAAGGATGGCCTGTCCAATGACCCTGATGACTGCATATTCCCCAATGTAAACCTGGAGACTGAATTCGGCAATGAACTCAAGACAAAGATCCGCATGCCGATCATGACCGGCGCGCTGGGTTCTACCTTCATCGCTGAAAAATACTGGGACTCCTTTGCAATAGGCGGTTCTCTGGTTGGAATACCTGTAGTCATAGGTGAAAACGTTGTTGGAGTCGACAAGAAGTCAAAGATCGGAAAGGGCAAGGCACGTAAAGGCAAGATAACAAGCGCCCCCGAGCTGGAACGCAGGATTGATACATATCTCCGCTATCATGAAGGGTATGGCGCCATCATAGTCCAGATGAATGTTGAGGACACAAGGAATGGAGTGGCCGAATTTGTGGCGCAGAAATACGGCAATAAATGCATAATCGAATTGAAATGGGGACAGGGCGCAAAGTGCATCGGCGGCGAGATACAGGTGACCAGCATTGATTACGCCCTCTTCCTCAAGGACAGGGGTTATGTTGTTGACCCTGATCCCACAAAGCCGGAGGTCCAGGAGGCTTTTAAGCAGGGTGCTATAAGATCTTTTGCGCGGCACAGCCGTCTGGGCAACACTAATCTGAGCAGCGTTGAAGAGGTTAGACAGGATTTTATGGAGTCAATCGATTACCTCCGCAGCCTGGGCTTCAAGAGGGTCACCCTCAAGACCGGTTCCTACGGCATGGAAGAACTGGCCATGGCCATCAAGTTTGCATCAGACGCAAAGTGCGACCTATTGACGATCGACGGTTCAGGCGGCGGCACAGGCATGAGCCCGTGGAACATGATGCAGAGCTGGGGCGTGCCCTCCATATTCCTGCATTCAAAGGCATACGAGTACGCGAGCATACTTGCGGCCAAGGGAGAAAAGGTTGTCGACATGTCCTTCGCGGGCGGTTTCGCCCTGGAAGACAGCATCTTCAAGGCCCTTGCCCTGGGCGCTCCCTATACAAAGCTGGTATGCATGGGACGTGCGGTAATGATCCCGGGTTTCGTTGGCTCAAATATTGAAGGCGCCCTTAATCCCGAGAGGAAGGAAAAACTTAACGGCAACTGGGATCACCTGCCCAAGACCGTCAGCGAGATAGGAACAAAGGCTGAAGAGATATTCGCAGGGTACTTTGAGGTACAGAAGAAGGTAGGCAAGAAAGAGATGAAGAATATCCCCTACGGCGCTATAGCATTCTGCACGCTGGCGGACAAGCTGGCCTGTGGTCTGCAGCAACTGATGGCTGGCGCAAGGAAAGTCTCCCTTGATAAAATCGCGCGGACTGATCTCTTCTCCTCCAACAGGGAGACATCCAGAGAGACCGGCATTCCCCATGTCTCGGACATCAATGACGAGAGCGCAAAAAAGATATTGAGCCTCTGATATCAGACCGACTCTTATTCACGGCCTTCCGGAAATTTTCCGGAGGGCTTTT
>JBFYXR010000383.1:0-14797 GCA_041310455.1 Desulfobacteraceae bacterium
TACACTTTGGAATAGGCACCGGAGTCCGAGATAAAATGGGGATACTGCGGATTGCCATCCCTGCGGAAAAAGAAATAATCCATTCATTCACAACCCCCTATGAGGCAGACAGCATCATGGACATGATGATTGAGGCAGGACGGCTTGACCAGCCTGGAAGCGGCTTTATCTATTCCTATCCGGTTAAGAAGGGTTTAATAAACATGCGGGTGGCCAGAGGTGAACAGCGCCACCCCGCCAGTATAGAACAAATTATCTCCGCCCTTGACCATTTAAAGGGAAACATAGAGTGGCGGCAGCGAAAGCCTGGCATTGAGAAAAGATCTGTGCGGCAGAAGAGATATATAACCGGCCTGGTTGACATGCTCCTTCTGTGTGACGACGGAAAAGGGACAGAGCTGATAAAAGCGGCTATGTCCGCAGGTGCAGGGGGCGCAAATATAACAGGGCTGAGGCATATCCGTCCGCCAGACTCACCTCTGAGTGAAATCCCTCCGGCAAGGGACCTCTGTAGCATGGTGGTGCCGGAGGAGAGTGTGGAGGCCGTATCCATGACGCTTAAAAACGCCGGGGCTTTCACGGAACGATGTCATGGACAGATACACCTGCGCAAAATAATCAAGGCATTTACCTACATTGGCAAATAGCCTTCTGTAAGCGCCTGTTTTGATTCTCTTTCCAGCTTAAATACCCTCAAAGAAGTCCCCGCTTTTTATCCTGCTGCTTTACTATTGATTCATAGCTCCGCATGGATTTCCTGATTCAACATTTCACAATTTGCTTGACATGTGAAAATGGTTCGGTAATTATATTGTAGTTATAATGTGATTACATTTATGGTGTTTTCCGTCTTGCAATATTCATTAAAATAGAGAGTCATTATGAGGCTAAAAGACAAGGTAGCGATAGTTACAGGGAGCAGCCGCGGTGTGGGAAGGGCTATTGCAATAGCCTTCGCAAGGGAAGGGGCTAACGTTGTTGTGAATTATCCCCCTTTCGAACAACCGCCGGATGAAGTGGTTGAAAAAATAAAAACCTTCAAAAGCAGGGTTGTAGCAGTTAAGGCTGATATGACTAAAAAGGCTGAGATCGAAGGGCTTGTCCAGTCTGCAATAGATGAATTCGGAAGAATCGATATCCTTGTGAACAACGCCGGTTTTATCCGTCCGGCCATGTTGCTTAAAATGACAGAAGATGAATGGGATGATGTTGTCAATATCCATCTAAAGGGGGCATTCCTTTGTACACAGGCGGTTGCACAACACATGAAAGAACAGAATAGCGGGAAGATAATCAATGTCACTTCCGTTGCCGGGCTTGTGGGGACGGTAGGACAGATAAATTATAGCGCCGCCAAGGGCGGGGTTGTCAGTCTGACCAAATCCGCGGCCCGCGAACTTGCCCGTTACAATGTCTGCGTCAATGTCATATCCCTGGGCGTCGTGGCTACGGACATGACTGAAAAGATAAGGACTGATGAGAAACTTAGCGAGATATACATGAACCGGATCCTTTTAAAAAAATTCGCTGAGGCGGATGACATCACTCCGGCCTTCGTGTTTCTGGCCTCCGGCGAAAGTGATTATATAACCGGTCAGCTCCTTTGCGTTGACGGCGGTTACGGGATGATATAGCAGGTTTTTTATAAACAAATCTTCCAGGAAGGAGAGCAAATATGGCCCAAATACCCGATAAAATTAAGACATGGCAGATGGTTCAGCCCACAACATTCAACAAGGAGACAAAGGAATCCACACCAGGCGTGCTTCAAAAGACAGAGATACCCGTGCCCGAGTTAAAGGCGGGGGAGGTCCTTGTGGAGGTCGCGGGCTGCGGCGTGTGTCATACAGACCTGGGATACTTCTATGACGGAGTGCCCACCGTATCAAAACCCCCTTTAACGCTCGGCCATGAGATATCCGGGACAGTTGTTGCCGGAGATGCAGGATGGATCGGCAAGGAGGTAATAATCCCTGCTGTTATGCCCTGCAGGCAGTGCATCCTCTGCAAGACCGGCCGCGGAAACAGGTGCCTCAGCCAGAAGATGCCCGGAAACAGCATAGGCGTCTATGGTGGATTTTCCAGCCATATCCCTGTGCCAAGCATCGACCTGTGCGAGGTGAAGGGCCGCGGGAATATCCCGTTGTCACACCTTGCAGTAGTGGCAGATGCAGCCACAACACCCTACCAGGCGGCGAAAAGGGCTGACCTGCAGCCGGGAGACAATGTAATAGTCATAGGCATAACGGGCGGGGTGGGCCAGTATGTAGGCCAGATGGCAAAGGCCCTTGGGGCTAAAACTGTTATAGGCATCGCCAGGAGCCAGGAAAAACTCGAGAGGGCCATGAAATTCGGCGCCGATTTTATCATAAACACAACCGGAAAAGACGCGAATGCCGTGTCCAAGGACTTCAGGGATCTCTGCAAGGCAAATGGCCTTCCCAACACAGGATGGAAGATATTCGAGGTCACAGGCGTAAAGCCCGGACAGGAGATTGCCTTGAACCTGCTGGGATTCACAGGCAAGCTTATAGTCGTAGGCTTCGGCCTTGCCAAGACGGAATATGCCCTTGGACGGATCATGGCCTTTGACGCCGAGATCATAGGCACCTGGGGCTGCCTGCCCGAATACTACCCGATCGTGCTTGACATGGTTCTGAAGGGGAGGATCAATATTGAGGATTTTGTAGAGACAAGGCCCATGAGCACAATAGCCGAGACATTTGCGGAGGCCCATAAGACGCCGCCAATGAAAAGGATAGTCTTAACACCTGACTTTTAAATATACTTTAATATTAACTGAGATGAAAAGGAGGTATTTATTATGGCTTTAGAGTGGATGCCCAGAGAGGACAGCAAAAAGGATCATTTATTACACAGTGATATGCATTGGGGTACAGAGGCTCCTTGCGTAGTTTATGAAAAAAAACCGGTCAAGGACCCGGCTGGCAACGTGGTGGAAGGCCTATACACGGCATGGATCAGGTTAAATAATCCGAAACAGTATAACTCCTACACCACCGAGATGGTTAAGGGCGTGATCGCAGGTTTCCAGAACGCCTCACTTGACAGGACCGTTGTGGCGGTAATCTTCACCGGCACGGGCCCCTACGCCTTCTGCACAGGCGGCAACACCAAGGAATACAGCGAATACTACAGCCGCAGGCCGGATGAATATGGCCAGTACATGGAGCTGTTCAACGGCATGGTGGACTCAATCCTCATGTGCAAGAAACCTGTCATATGCAGGGTAAACGGGATGAGGGTAGCCGGGGGGCAGGAGATCGGCATGGCATGCGATCTTGCCATTTCATCAGACCTGGCCATCTACGGACAGGCCGGCCCGAAACACGGATCAGCTCCTGTAGGCGGGGCGTCGGACTTTCTCCCGTGGTATCTCAGCATTGAAGACGCCATGTGGAACTGCGTCTCTTGCGAGATGTGGTCTGCTTACAAGATGAAGGCCAAAAACCTGATCAGCAAGGTGGTCCCTGTATTAAAGATCGATGGGAAATGGGTCCGCAATCCGACAATCATTACGGATAAGTATATCGAGGATGGCGAGATCGTCTATGGCGAATACCGGACAGGCGAGGCGGCAAAGGCGGGACGCGAAATCCTTAAACAGCATCAGGACAACGCCGATTTCGAGCTCCTGGACAAGGAATGCGACAGAATCGTATGGACCTTTACGAACCTGTTCCCGGGATGTCTGATTGAATCCATTGACAGTATCAGACAGAAGAAAAAATTCTTCTGGGACACCATGAAGAATGCCCACAGGCACTGGCTCGCGGCCAACATGGGCGGAGAGGCGTTCCTGGGATTCGGCGCCTTCAACACCAAGAAGATAACAGGCAAGGACACCATCGACTTCGTCAAGTTCCGGCAGAACATCTCCGAGTCGAAGGGCTGGGACATGGACATGTTTGCCGAGGTCATGGGCAAGCCGATCAGCAAATAAAGCATTCCATTAATATAATCGCATAAGGCAGGCAGGGTTGAAGAGCCCGCCTGCCTTATTATTTTGGAGGATATAAATGAGCTATCAACACATAGAAGTTACTCTTGATAACGGGATAGGCACAATCACACTTAACCGGCCGCCCGTAAATATCCTGAATATTGCCATGATGGAGGAGATCAATCATGTCCTCAGTTCCTGGCAGGGGAATAAGGACCTGAAGGTGGCATTATTTAATGCCAGGGGGAAATGCTTTTCAGCCGGTGTGGATGTCGGAGAGCATATGGGAGACCTGGCCCCAAAGATGATTGATGTATTCCACGGCATTTTCCGGCGCATGGACAGGCTTGGATGCCTTACAATGGCCTCCGTATACAGCTCATGCCTTGGCGGAGGCTGCGAACTGGCCATATTCTGCGACCTTGTTATTGCCTCGGAGGGCGCAAAATTCGGACAGCCTGAGATACAGGTAGGCGTTTTCCCGCCCATAGCGGCCCAGATCATGCCCCGCATCATCGGCAGAAAGGCCGCCAATGAACTGATCTTTTCCGGCAGGATCATCTCCGCAGATGAGGCATTGAAGCTCGGTCTTGTTAACAGGGTAGTAAAGGATGCAGACCTGGAGAAGGAGACCATCGAGTTCCTGAAACCTTACACAAAGCTTAGCGCTGAGGTTATAAGGCAGACAAAAAAGGCAATTACCTCCGGGCTGAAGGATGACCTTGAGCCTTCACTTGGGCCGATCGAGGAAATATACCTTAAAAAGCTCATGATTACCCATGATGCCCTGGAAGGGTTGAATGCGTTCCTGGAAAAGAGAAAACCTGTCTGGAAAAATGAATAGTATAATGAGGGTGCCCCGCTCCAGCGGCGGGGCATCCTTTTAAAGGCAGGTGAATCATTAAATCCGGACATCCTGGATATATGTGCGATATCTAGAGGTTATAGCTCTGCTCTGCCTTGGTTACTCAATCCTTTTAACCAGCTTGAGGGCCAGCTTCATCGTCTCTATGTTCTCCGGTGACCCGCTGATCATATCCTCAGGAAATCTGTAATATTTCAGAATGCCATCAAGGAGTTCTTTTCGTGTTTGAGAGTTAATCGACATGCCGGCAAGATATTGCAGGCGCATATTACGATCGGTGTTGATCTGCGCCCCCTTCATCCACTCGCCCATATCAGCCGCGCGGCCGGCATAGGTGGCCAGCAGCGCAATTACAGGGTCCCCCCACACGTTTGTCTCTAATCTCAATGCCGCCGTATCGGCGCCAAAACCCACTTCAGTAAGAGACTCTTTCACGCGCGCATATTCCGGTCTGTTCAGCGTCTCCTGCAGTTTGTCCAGATCTATCCTGTCCGGCTCTGCCGAGCCCAGCAGGACCGCATCGTACCCTACCCCTCCAAGGTCATTGCTGTAAAATGCCCCGTTCGGAAACACCTTGAAAAACGTAGAAATCAGGCTCTTGACCGTGGCCTCGTCGCTCTCATAAAGCGGCATCCACAGGGTCATCACGCCGCCGGGTTTCAGATGATCCTTACACATCTGGTAATACTCCACGGTATTAAGGGCGGCGCACCCCTTGACCCAGGGATCAATCGGGTCGGAGCTGATTATGTCGAATTTAACATCCTTCGGCAGTGTGCGGATATAGTGACGGCCGTCATCATACTCAACCTTAACCCTTTTGCCGTCCACCATGTGGGGATTCTCCTTATCTATGCCGTCAACTATGTGATAGTTCTGTTCCCCGAACATCGGCGTAACGACCTTGGGGACCAGCGGCTCGATATCGCAGATTGTTATCCGTTCTATATTCGGATAAGGAACAAATGACCCGGCTGTCACTCCTGCGCCGCAGGCAACTACCAGTACATCTTTTACGTTATCCGGGTCGGGTCTGGTCAGAACCGACAGGTGCCCAAGCATCCTCTGCAAGCGCATATCCTGAGGATTGCTCGATGCCTGCACCTTGCCTGCCCCGTGAAAATAGCGCCAGCCTGTGGTCGATTTTGTAACCGCAACAGACACATTCATCCCCTCACCGACATACAGGCAAAAGCGTTTTTTCGTGCCTGTCGAGTTGTCCACTGCCACATCTTTCTCCTGTACAATGCCTCCATCCGAAGCCACCTTGGACCAGCTGTAAGAGTAGCGACCGAATGCAACGGCGATCCATGGCATCGGAGTTACAAGAATAACCAGCAACACGACTACTGCCAGAGAGGAAAGGCCCCATGCCAGTTTTCCCCTCGATAACCCCATAGTTGATGCACCCTTCGCTCCCTTTTTCTTTGCACCTTGGCCGGATGCTAAAAACGGGGCGAACGCCACCAGCGAGGATAGCGCTGCGAGTATAATCAATAACCTTTGTCCCCATTGAGTCCCTATCTGAGGAATAACCAACATGCTGAATACCAGCGAGCCCAGGATTGCTCCTACAGTGTTGGCGGCAGAAACCCCCCCCACCATTCGACCGGAATCCTGATTGCGTGATGCCACCGCCGCCAGTGCCAGAGGAAAGCTTGCTCCCCAGAGGAGGGCCGCTGGAAGGACTGCGCAGGTTGCCCTGAGGATGTCGAGCAAAAACATGTACCATGGGCCAAACTCTTTTGTTAATTGAACGGGGCTGATGGACCAGTAAGGCATTTTGTTTATCATCAGAACTGCCCAGGCTGCCGCCCCGGCGATCAGTATCTGGCAGACGCCAAGCGCAGCCCTGGCATTATGAACCCTGCGCGCAAAAAAGGCACCCGCGCTGCTGCCGATCCCGATCCCTGCCAGAAACACCGCAAGGATTATAGAAAAGGTATAAACCGTTGCGCCGAGCATAAGGGATAAAAGCCTTGTCCATACTACTTCAGCCCCAAGGGCGCAGAGGCCTGAGAGGCCGATCGTGATATACACGCCGAGATTCCTGGCCCCTTCTTCAACCGGCATTTCCTTTGACTCCGGTGTCGCCGCCTGCCATGGGATCCTGGAGGCAAGCGCAAACGCAGCTGCTGCAACTAAAATATTTAAGGCTACAGCAGTGTATGTCGCAGTCGGCATATCATGAACACGCAGCAGGTAAAATCCTGCCAGAAGGCACCCCAGGACTGCCCCCCCGGTATTCCCGGCATAAAAATACCCCATCCAAGAAACGCCCTCCGGGGTTGATTTCACACACCGGGCAACAGCAGGCAGTGTGGCCCCCATAAGCAGCGTGGGTGGAATCAGGCACACCAGGGCCACGAAGGCCCGGTCAATAACCCCATGCCCCATAAAACCTTCATAAATGTCCGCTAAAAAAGGCATCCCGAACAATATAGCAACGCCGAGCACACCGATCCCAAGTTCCAGAAACGCATATACCTTAAGAGGGTGATAATTTGACGAAATCAGCCGCGGCAGCAGGAGGCTGCCCAGGCACATTCCTCCCATGAAAGTCCCCAGCAGGACCCCCATGGAGATGCCGGTTGAACCGATTACGAGCTGCAGGAGCTGAAGCCATACTACTTCATAGACAAGGGCGGCACATCCGCTGCCCACAAAAAGGATCAGCAGCCATGGAAGAAAGCGTCGCAATGCAGGAGAACTGGCCATGACCTCCTGGCCTGATTTTTTATTTTTCATAGGTTGGTTGCGCATTTAATCCCCCTCTAGAATTCTGATTCGAATAGTATTTTTTCTATTCCCGACCGACCTCTTGGTCATTTCCATTTAAACAACGCATAGTCAGCAGCTGGTTAGATAGAGTTCCGGATTATATACACATACGTGTAAAAATAAAGGAAATTGAACAGAACAGGAAAGAAAAAAGCCGGCGGTGAATCAAGATCACCGTGGGCTATTATTTCAAAAATTGTTCGACTAACCCTTGGTAACTGCAAGGACGATTTCCCCATTATACTCTCCGGCTTTTATGGATTCATAAGAACCGGAGATTATTTATCCCCGGCTCGTCCGGGCCGGGATTTTGAAAACTGGACTTAAAAGTATAGTTGTGGTGAGGACAAATCACACCAGGAAAGAAATCAGTGAAGGATCATACTCGTCCGGCTTTTCATATCCAAGAAGATTCAGCAAGGTCGCAGCCACGTTCGACAGGCCCTTTTCCTTGAGGTCCGCCATCCGGTATTCCCCCTGATAGGTCGGGTCATAGATGATAAGGGGGACAGGATTGAGCGTGTGGGCGGTCTTTACGGATTTGGCGCCCTTTTTGTCTATGGTAAACATCTCATCTGCGTTTCCGTGGTCTGCCGTAACAACTGCAATCCCCTCCATCTCCCTTATGACCGTGAGCAGCTCGCCGAGGCATTTATCCACTGTCTCCACCGCTGTAATGGCCGCATCCATCACCCCCGTATGCCCGACCATATCGCCGTTCGGGAAATTGAGCCTTCCGAATCTAAAGGCCCCTTTCCTTAAAAGACCTATAACCGTGTCCTTTATCTCCACCGCTTTCATCCTGGGCGCCTTGTCAAACTCGATCCTGTCAGACGGTATCTCCATGTAGGTCTCAAGGGATTCATCAATATATCCTGACCTGTTGCCATTCCAGAAATAGGTTACATGGCCGAATTTCTGGGTCTCAGAGACGGCAAATGTCTTTATCCCTTCAGCGCAGAGATACTCGCTGATGACATGATCAATGGCCGGAGGCTGCACTAGGAAATTTGGAGGTATATGCGCATCGCCGTCATATTCCATTATACCTGCATAAAATATCTCCGGAAGGGGCCCCCTCTCGAATTCGGAGAATGCTTTTTCCGTGAATGCCCTGGATATCTCTATGGCGCGGTCGCCCCTGAAGTTAAAAAAGCTAACTGCGTCCCCGTCATTGATTTTTCCCACCGGCATTCCCGCATCATCGGCTACGACAAAGGCGGGCAGATACTGGTCGGTAATCCCCGGGTCTTCCGCGTAGAATGTCTTTACGGCATCGGAAGCTGACCGGAACTTCCTGGCCTTGCCCAGCACATGGGCATCCCATCCCCTTTTTACAATATTCCAGTCGGCATTATACCTGTCCATGGTCACTTTCATGCGCCCGCCGCCTGAGGCAATCGCATAATCCAGACCCTTCTCATCCGATATCTGTTTCAGCCTTTTTTCCGCAGGTACAATATAATCAAGGGCGGTCTTCTCCCCCACGTCCCTGCCGTCAAGAAGGGCATGTATCCTGACCCTCCTGAAATTCAGCTCAGCGCATTTATCTATCATTATGTACAGCTGCTCGATATGGGAATGGACATTCCCGTCAGAGAGCAGGCCGATAAAATGGACAGTTCCCCCCATTTCCGAACACCTGATAATTTTGCCCCACACATCCGAGGTGAAAATACTGCCGGTCTTGAGCGCCCTGTTGACAAGCCTGGCGCCCTGATCAAAGACCCTGCCTGCACCGATCGCATTATGTCCCACCTCGCTGTTTCCCATGTCATCATCCGAGGGCAACCCTACCGCCATGCCGTGGGCCTTGAGCTGTGTATACAAATCGGATTTCAGGAGAGGCTTGAGGACAGGCATGTCGGCCATGTAGATGGCGTTTGTCTCATCATCCCTGCCTATCCCTATGCCGTCCATTATGATAAGCAGCAGGGGGCCTTTGCGCCCGCGAAATGATTTCAGTTTATTGAGCTTTAATGACACTGATATTCTCCTTGTGTTAATGGGGGTTGGTTCTTCATATCAATACTTTATAGAGAAAAGAAGAAATACGGTCAAGCAAAGATAATTCCGCACTTTTTCTGTGATCCTGAATAAAATCATTGAAAAGCAATACAGACCTATCTTAATATATAAAAATGGAAACCATGAATGCCTCAGAGATTTTAAAACGCATTGAATCGGGTTATTCCCTGCCAAGCCTTTCCCCTGTCGCCCTCAGGCTTGTAGAGATGGCATCGGATGAAATGTCATCCGTAGACGACCTTGTTAAAATAATAGAGAAGGACCCTCCCCTGGCGCTTCGCCTGCTTAAACTGGCAAACAGCGCCTTTTTTGCCTCCGTCCAGCCAAGCACGACCCTGAAGCAGGCTGTAATAAAGATCGGGTTTCAAAAGCTAAGAATCATGGCCCTGTCTATATCCCTGAGAGATACCTTCCCTATGGGAAAGATCGGCCCCCTTGATTACGAAAAATTCTGGCGCACCTCCCTTTACAGGGCAATAATCTCAAAATCCATCGCAGAGCATCTGAAAAAGCTCAACCCTGAAGAGGCATTCATCTCCGCACTTCTAATGGAAATCGGCATCCTCATCTTTTTTGATATATTCATCAAAGGTGAGGATGAAACTGTCACGATCGAACTGGAACCCCTGGATAAACTTCTTTTATGGGAAAAAGAAAAATACGGGATAGACCACAGGGAGGTCGGAGCTGTCGCCCTGAAGCACTGGCATTTTCCTGAAAACATCATTGCCTGCCAGCCCTTTTATCCTAAGTCGGCCATAATGGAGGAAGGCCTCCCGCTCCAGGTGAAGGTCTGCGCCCTTGCAGCGTCCCTGTCCGGGATACTCTTCCATGGGTCCGGAGAATTTCATCAAATTTACCGGGATGCTGACGGCTATCTTGGCATTAATCAGGAAATCATCAATGATATTCTTATCAGGTCATTCGATCAGGTTGAGGAGATAGGCCGGAATCTCCGCGTGGAGCTGAACAGGGAAAAGGACCTTCTTGCGATCATGGAAAAGGCCAATGAGGCATTAAGCCGCCTTTCCGACAGGTTGTCAAAGGAAAAGGACCCCTTCCGGCATGATCATATCCCGTCTTTTGATTCCCTGCAGAAAGGAGAGCTGATAGACCTTACCCTTCAGGCAGTTGCCCATGAGATACGCAATCCCCTCATGTCAGTGGGGGGCTTTGCCAGACGGTTGTCCTCTTCTCTGGACCCATCTTCTGAAAGCGGCAGATATGTGCGAATAATCCTGGAAGAGGCCATGAGACTTGAAAAAGCCCTCTCTGAAATGACACAGAAAAAATAAGATTTCATCAATCAGCACAGGAAGGACAGACGCCGAACAGGAATATCTCATGTCCTTCGGTGACAAATCCTTTTGGCGCTGCTTTCCTGCTGTCTAATCCGCAGCCGGGCAGCTCAAACACACGGTCGCATACGCGGCAGTGAAAGTGATGATGATGCCCCTTTCCGGCCAGCTCATATAACGTTCCCAACACCGGGTGGTTTATCTGAAGGATAGCACCTTTCTCAACCATGGTCTTCAGGTTCCGATAGACCGTGGCCTGGTTAAGGGACCCGACATACTCCCGGCCTGTTTTAAGTATCTCCTCTACACTTAGCGGTCGGTCTTCTTTGTCAAAGACATTTTCCAATGCTGTTCTCTGGGATGTTTTCCTCTTCATAATTTAAACCTCTATACATAATTATAGAAGATATTTTTTTTATTGCAAATAATTTTGCAATAGCCCTTGACTGATATGGCTCACAAGATTATAATGCAAATGAATTCGCATTAAAAATTAACTTGTGAGAATACTATCATGAAACCGGGTAGATATATTATTTTGGTTTTAATGGCCGCATTGCTTAATATTGTGTCATCCTGTCAAAATGCAGATACCGGCATCAAACCTTCTATTGTTGTAACATATTCAATATTGGGGTCTGTCGTCCAGGAACTTGTCGGCGATAGGACCGATGTAATCGTCTCAATCCCCAATGGTCTTGACCTCCATGAATGGGAGCCTTCGGCAAAAGACATTGAAAAAATCAATAAGGCCGCGCTGGTAGTGCGCAACGGCCTTAATCTTGAGGCGGGGATGGAGAAAAGCCTCGATACCGCTGAAAAAAGCGGGGCAAAAATCTTTACCGCCTCGGACCATATCGCGGTCCGCCATGTGGAATCCCATGAAGGCGCCCACGAAAATGAAGATGGGCATCACCACCACGAAGGCGCCTCCGACCCTCACCTGTGGACCGATCCTGTAATGATGAAGGCTGTTGTTGAGGCCCTCATCCCTGTGCTAAAAATTGAACTGGGGATTGATGCCTCAATCCGCGCCCGGGAAATCATAGGCCGGCTGGATTACCTGAACAGACAGATAGCCGACACCCTGTCTTCAATCCCGGCCGAAGACCGCAAGATCGTTACAGGCCATGAATCCATGGGATATTTCTCGCAGCGTTATGGCTTTAATATGATCGGGGTTATTGTCCCCGGCCTGTCTTCACAGGCAAGCGTTTCAGCCTCAGACCTGTCTAACCTGAAAAGGGCCATTCAGGATAACCGGGTGAAGACGATATTTACGGAACAGGGCACATCGCCGGCCATTGCCGGGGCTATCAGCGATGAAACAGGGGTCAAAGTGGTGGAACTGAACACCCATGTTCTGCCTGCAGATGGTTCCTATTTTACATTTTTGAAAGATATGGCTGACACGATTGCCAATGCACTGACGCAGGGTTCAAGGGGTCAACAATAGATAATGTTTGACATATTCATTGCACCATTCACGGATAACGGCTTCATGGTCCAGGCGCTCCTGGCAGGCACCCTGGTCTCCATCGCCTGCGCCATTGCGGGCACCTTCGTGATCCTGCGCGGCCTGGCCTTTATCGGCGACGCCATCGGCCATGGGGTGCTCCCAGGCATTGCCCTGGCCATCCTCTTCGGTTTCCATGGGATCATAGGGGCTGCCGTAAGCGCCCTTTTCATGATCGGCGGGATCACGCTTATCACGCAACGGTCCCGCCTGTCCTCCGACACGGCCATTGGTCTTCTTTTTGTGGGTATGCTATCCCTCGGGGTTGTAATTGTGTCCCGCTCAAGTTCCTTCAGCGGTGACCTGACGCGGATACTGTTCGGCGAGATACTTGGGATAAGCAGGATAGATATATTGATTCAACTCGGCGCTACAATCATTATCGCAGCAATAGCCATTATCTGCGCCCGTCCTTTCCTTCTTTTAAGTTTTGACCCTGAGCAGGCGGAGGTTGCAGGGTTTTCCGTCCGTCTTTTTCATAATATCATGCTCTTCATGATCGCAATCACCGTAGTCGTCTCCTTTCAGACAGTGGGGACGCTGCTCGTCTTCGGTCTGCTCATCGCCCCGGCCGGGGCAGGCGCCCTGCTCGCAAGACGTATAAAGGCAATGATGCTGTGGGCTGCCATCTTCGGTATAATCTCCATGTATATAGGTCTCCTGGTCAGCTATCATTTTAACTTGGCCGCAGGGGCATCCATTATACTTGTTGCGGTCAGCATCTTTTTTATTGTCTTTATAATACAGAACCTCCGCCATCGAAGGACGGGCAACCAGAAGGATATAATCCATGGCTGATACCGAACTTAATATTAACGCCCGGAACTGCGATACGCCTGTAAACGAGATATACCTCCAGGCAAAACAACTGGATATAGGCTACAGGAACGAGGTGGTTGTCAGGGATATCAGTTTTACTCTCAGGCAGGGCGAGGCAATAGCCCTCATCGGTACAAACGGTTCAGGCAAGTCAACCCTCTTAAAGACAATAGTCGGCATCCTCGGGTCCATGGGAGGCGAACTCTCGGTGTTCGGCATGCCGCCCGGCAACAACCATCGACGCATCGCATACCTGGGCCAGTTTCATGCCTCCGGGTTTGTCCTGCCCTTAAGAGCCATAGACCTTGTTGCCATGGGACGATACCCGCTGCACGGCCTGTGGCGACGCATGGGAGAAAAGGACGATGAAATCGTAATGGCCGCGATGAAGACAATGGGCATTGAAAGCCTCGCCAATGCCTCGCTCAGGTCCCTGTCCGGCGGACAGCAGCAGCGGGTGTACCTTGCCCAGGTTCTCGCCCATCAGGCCGATCTCCTTATCATGGATGAACCGACAACAGGCCTGGACGCCGGCGGCCGCGAGCTGTACCTGAATGCCATAAATGATGAATTGTGCAGGGGCGCATCGGTGATAATGGCCACCCATGACATTCAGGAAGAGGCTGCCCTTTGCCACCAGGTTATGCTTCTTGCCCACAGGGTAGTTGCAATTGGTCCCCCACACAAGGTGATGACACCCGAGGCGCTTCTTGAAACCTTCGGTGTGGTAGTCGCCGGTGAAAACAGACTCCATGTCCTTGAATGCAAGCACGGTCATGATGATAACGAGAGACAGGGGTTGAACAGGAAGAGGCAGCCTTGATATTTTTAAGAGGCCAAGGCTTCGAGGATTCAAGGGTCCAAGCGAAAATTATTTTACCAATATTTTCATTAATCCATTATTTTTCTCCCCCCTTGGCTGAAAGAATCCACTTTATCTCCTCCCCTTAGGATAAGGGGAGGTGTGGAGGGGTTACGTTATGAAGCCTGCGATCTGGTTTTCCGCCTCGCGCAATACCCGCCGCAATTCTTCAGCATATTTAAAAGGCCGCCCTTCAACCAGGGCATCGTCTGCTCCTGAAAAAGAAAACCACGTGGGATCCCGATGCTGCTCTTCAGGGATCTGTGACTTTTTTACCTTAAGCAAAAAGGCACGCACCCTGGTCTCCAGACCTTCATCTTCCCATGCCTTTTTGGCGTGGAGATATGTTATCAGAGATTCATGCGATATAATTCCTGTAACCCCGGCCTCTTCAAAGGCCTCCCTTTCTGCCGCGGCCCATCCCTCTTCTTCAGGTTCAACCGTCCCCTTCGGAAATGTCCATCTTCCTGAATGGGTCCTGACCAGAAGATACTCTGTTGAGTTGTTTACAGAACGATAACAAATGGCGGCGACCTGCTCCAAAGGATTTAATTCCTTTTGATCTTGTCTTTTCATCCTAAAACAATTCCTTTGGATCGGTCCTGAAAAATTCGTTAAAAGGCATCCCCTGAGAACCCAGCGTCAGCGGCCTTGCTTCGGGATA
>JBFYXR010000384.1:0-8157 GCA_041310455.1 Desulfobacteraceae bacterium
TATCCAGAATCCCTTTCACCCCCAGGAGATATATCAGTTTGTATGCACCCTCTGTTCAAAATGGAAAAATGAGGCCTTCATCAAGAATTATAATGAAAGGCTCCTTTACCATATTGAAGAACAGACGGAGGAACTTAAGAAGGCAAATGGGGAATTGAAGGAGGAGATCAGGATAAGGGAGGAATCCGAGACTGCACTCAGGGAGAGTGAAAAAAAGTATCGCGATCTTTTTGAAAAAAGCTCGGATCACCTTTATGTCCATGATCTGGAAGGAAATCTTATAAGATCCAACCTGGCCTTTAAGACCGAATGCGGCTATGACGAGGAAGACCTTCATTTCAGAAACATAAGGGACCTTATCCCTGCCAGGTACAGGGATAAATTCGACGAATATCTCAAAAGAATAATAGAAAAGGGATATGATGAAGATATTATGATACTCATGACAAAGGATGGGCGGGAGCTTGTTGTGGAGTACAAGAATTCCCTCATCCGTGATGCTGAAGGGAACCCGGTCGCAGTAAGGGGAGCAGGCCGTGATATAAGCGAAAGAATAAAGGCTGAAGAACAGAAACACAGGCTTGAGATGCAGCTGATGCGCATGCAGCGTATGGAGGCTATAGGGACCCTGGCCGGCGGCATTGCCCATAATTTCAACAATCTCCTCATGGGGATACTTGGCAATGCATCTCTCGCGGCCCTGGAGAATGATTCCAACCATCAGATCCAGCGCAATCTGGAAAATATCAAGACGCTGGTTGAAAGCGGTTCGAGGCTTACCAGACAGCTTCTCGAGTACTCCAAGGGGGGGACAAATGAGGTCCAGCCTCTTGACATGAGCCTTCTTGTTAGAAAGACTGCGGAGGCATTCGGAGGGACCAGAAAGGATATCCATATACATTATGAGCTTGATGATGCATGCAGTATCGACGCGGACAGGGGGCAGATAGAACAGGTCTTATTGAACCTCTTCGTTAACGCGGCTGACGCAATGCCTTCAGGGGGCGAACTTTTCCTGGAGACGAAGATCGTTTCGCACCTTGAACTGGCAGACAAGCCCTTTAAGGCAAAGCCGGGAGAATATGTCCGTCTGAGATTCAGGGATACGGGCACGGGCATGGATGAGGAGACGCTTGAACATGTTTTCGAACCATTCTTCACTACAAAGGGCATGGTTAAAGGCACAGGCCTCGGGCTGGCCTCTGTTTACGGGATCGTCAAGGCACACGGGGGGCATATAGAGGCAAAGTCCAGGAAAGGAGAAGGGGCTTCATTTGTCATCCACCTGCCTGTCTCAGAGGTAAAAATCGTTCAGAAAACCCCTGAGAGCCAGGAAATTGTCTATGGGAAAGAGACGATTCTGCTCGTTGATGACGAAAAGCTGATTCTGGAAACGAGCGAGCGGCTGCTTTGTTATCTGGGATATTCGGTAATCAAGGCCCATGGAGGCAGGGAGGCCATTGAAATATTCAGCGCAGGAAGGGACCGGATAGATCTTGTGATACTTGACCTTGTCATGCCTGAGATCGGAGGCGAGCTTGTCTTCGACGCCCTGGTCAAGATAAAAAAGGACGTTAAGGTTATTCTTTCAAGCGGATACACTATTGACGGGAAGGCCCAGGAACTCATGGACTGCGGCTGTAAAGGCTTTATCCAGAAGCCGTTCGATATCAAGGATCTTTCATTGAAGGTAAGAGAAGTCTTGAAGTGATATGGTATTGGCGGGAACCGGCAGAAGAAGGATTCAGGCATTAAAGGATCAGAGTTAAGCTCATTTCAGATATCCTTATCCATTGATCCGGGGGCATCTTGAATCCCCAAGTCCTTGACCATTTTCTCTCCTTTAAACTGGTTTTTCCCTCTTTTCAGTATCTTCTGCATCCTTGTTCCGATCTCCTTCTCCAATCCCCTGTCAGTGGGCGCGTAAAATGCACGGTTTTTAATTCCCTCCGGCAGATATTCCTGCTCCACCCATGCCCCGGGGTAGTTGTGCGGGTAAAGATAGCCGCGGCTGTAGCCGAGTTTTTTCATGAGGCCGGTAGGCGCGTTTCTTATGTGCATCGGTACGGGCAGAGGACCGGACCTGCTTATCTCTTCCCTGACGGCCTTCTGGGCAAGATAAAGGGCATTGCTCTTAGGGGCTGATGCAAGATAAACAGCCGCCTCCATAAGGGCGAGTTCCGCCTCGGGCGGGCCAACCTTCTGCCAGGCGTCAAAGGCTGCAAGGGCCACCCGGAGGGCTCCGGGATCGGCCATTCCAATGTCTTCGGAGGCGAACCGTATCATCCTTCTTGCTATGAACAGGGGCTCCTCCCCTGCCTCGATCATCCTGTAGAGCCAGTATACGGACGCATTAACATCGCTGCCCCGCAGGCTCTTATGAAAGGCAGAGATGATGTTGTAGTGCTCCTCACCGTCCTTATCATAGGGAAGGGATTTTCGGTTCAGGGCATCCTCCACGCCGGCAAGATCAAGAACCCTGGGCGTCTTTTCGCTTTCCCTTATATAGTTGACCGCTGCTTCAAGATTGTTTAGCGCGACCCTTGCGTCACCGGAGGATATGTCAATAATGAAATCAAGGGCCTGGGGCATGATAACAATGTCCATCTCTTTCATGCCGGAATCTTTGTTTTCAATCGCATTTGACAATATGCTTTTAAGGTCCTCTTTGTTAAGGGGACGGAGGGTCATGACCCTGGCCCTGGAGAGGAGGGGCGGTATCACTTCGAATGACGGGTTCTGGGTGGTGGCTCCAACAAGGACTATGAGCCCGTTTTCGACATGAGGCAGGAAGGCGTCCTGCTGTGCCTTGTTGAATCTGTGGATTTCATCTACAAAAAGGATGGTAGGTTTTCCGGAGCTTTTTCTTGTGTCTTCTGCCTCTGCCAGGATATCCCTCAGGTCTTTAAGCCCTGATGTCACGGCGGAAAAAGAGCGGAACGGGTTTGCCGTATATTTCGCGATCAGCCTGGCTAACGTGGTCTTGCCCGAACCCGGAGGTCCCCAGAATATTACAGAAAAGACATGTCCCGATTTTAGCGCCCGCATCAGGGCGGATCCGGGACCAAGGATGTGATCCTGTCCCAATATCTCTTCGATTCTTTCCGGCCGAACCCTTTCAGCCAGGGGAATGCCTGTAACCGGCATATTTCTTTCCTTCAGATTCATCCTGCGGCCGCCTGTTTTTTCACCGAAAGAACCTCTGAAATCTGCTTTACGGCAGAATTGACATCAACCGGTTTTATAATGTTCAGATCCGGCTTGATACCCTGACGGCAATCAATGCCTGATTTAGCTTTTGAACCAATAAGCGCAACGGACAATCCCGGGACAGCCTTCCTGGCCTTTTTAATAAAGACGTCTCTTTCCATGCTCAATACAGCATCATCGACAATAAGCATGTCAAAGGGCCTGTTTCTCAATTTTACAAGTCCTTCCGAGGCATTAAGCGCCTTGAGGACCCGGCACCCCTTGGCCTTCAGGGTATGGGACAGGATCTCCCTTGCCACATCATTATCCTGGATTATCATTATCCTGGCACCCGTTAGCTTTCTTCTGCGACCCTCGACCTTTGATACAGAGTTTTGCCCTGAGACAGGAAGCCGTATATGGAAAGTTGCCCCTTCGCCGTCTCGGCTTGTGAATTCGATAGCTCCTCCATGTCTTTTAATGATTGAAGAGGAAATGTTCAGGCCTAGCCCCATAGCTCCTTTCTTTGTTGTAAAGAAGGGATCAAAAATCCTGTCCTTTAACGTGTCCGGGATTCCGTTTCCGTTGTCCTGGACATAAACATGGGAATCGCCATTATTGTCTTCAGTTGTGATATAGATTTCGCCTCCATCAGGCATTGCCTCCATGGCATTGGCAATTAAAAGGGAGATGGCGCGTGTAATGTTTTTCAAGTCTCCTTCAATTAGTGAGGATGACCGGAGATAGGACTTCAGGGCAATCTTTACGCCCTGGCATTCAGCCAGTTTACTGCATCTCATGCCCATAGATTCAACAGCGGACTTTACGGTCTCGTTCAGGCTTAGTAAAGCAGCGGCGTGTTTATCCTTCACCGTACCGGCAATAATCTCAAGCGCTTCATTTAGGTTAAGGGCTTTTACAGAGGTCTCTTCCAGTTTCCTGTATATCCTGTCAAGCCTTTTATTGCCGGAATGGTCAAGTGTCATGCATTCCCTCATGGCCTCAAGGATAATATCAGCAAAAGGTCCGAGATTTTCCTTCACACCGACAGCCATGGTAAGCAGGGCGCGGGTCTTTTCTTTTTGGGTTTTTTCCTTTTCCTGTTCCTGCCTTTCCTTGATGCCGCTTGCTATTAAAAGAAATGCGGTCCTGTTCTGAAACCGGATGCGTTTGCACCTTATTTCAAAAAGTTCGGACTGCCCTGATGACGGCACAAGTCGGGCGTCATAATGGTCGGGAGACATCCTGCCGGATTCCCATATCTTGTGTATTTTTGCTGTATGGTCTCTTTCGTCAACATGTAAAAGATCCGTGAATTCAGTCCCCATGATTTCTTCAGGCCTGAAGCCGAAATAATCCAGGATGGCATTGTTAGCCCTTAAGACCCTGCTGTCCTGAACAAGAATAAGCCCGACTGGCATTGAATTCAGGAGCGTCTCGCTCCTTGAGAGGGATTTCAGGATGTCCGTATTTTCCTTTTTCACGGAGGCCAGTTTATCCTTCAGCGCATCGTTTTCTTCCCTGAGCCTCTCTATCCGCGATTTAAACAGCTCTTTTTGTTTGTCCTGCATAATGCCTCATGATAACATGAAAAATTGGTTCTCCATCTGGATCGGTGAAATGTTGTCCTCTTGCGAAGAATCTAATTTGTTTGGAGTTTCAGAAAATGGACTTGATGACTTTCCGGATATGCCTTATCATACCTCATCTGAATCCCCTGACAAGGTAAAAATCACCTAAAATTTGACCAGCCGATAATTATTTTTATGGGAAAAGGCATTAAAAAATCCTTTTATATTATTTGAGGAAAGAGTGACAAGCAATTCAAATTTTGTAAACCTGCACGTACACACGGAATTCAGCCTCCTGGACGGGGCCATAACCATCAGCAGACTGCTGGACAAGGCCAAGGCCATGGGCATGGAGAGCGTTGCCGTAACGGACCATGGGAACATCTTCGGGGCGGTGCAGCTTTTTGACAGTGCCAAAAAAGCGGGCGTTAAGCCGGTGCTGGGGTGCGAGGTCTATGTGGCCCCGGGCGACCGCAGGGATAAATCCCCCGCAAAGGACGGCCAGCCGAATGCATATCACCTGATACTGCTTGTCATGAATGAAAAGGGCTACCGGAATCTGAGCCGCCTGGTAACACTTGGCCATCTGGAGGGATTCTACTATCATCCACGCGTGGATATGGAACTGTTAAAGGAATATAATGAGGGCCTTATAGCGCTTTCGGCATGCCTGAAGGGTATGGTCCCCCATTATATCGATGTCGGCAGGAGAGATATTGCAGTAAAGAAAGCGAAGGAGCTTTCATCAATCTTTGATAAGGACCGGTTTTATTTTGAGGTCCAGGCAAACAGACTTCCTGAACAGGAGAGATTGAACAGGGCGCTGAGCGAGATGTCCCGCGAACTGTCCATCCCGCTGGCAGCCACAAATGACTGCCATTACCTGAACCGGTCTGACGCCGAGGCCCATGATGCGCTCCTGTGCATCCAGACCGGAAAGACGGTTGATGAAATCAAGAGATTAAAATTTTCCAATGATGAGTTCTTCTTTAAATCCCGCAAGGAGATGGAGGAGTCACTCGGGGAGGGATACGGGGAGGCCCTTGATAATACCGTCGGGATAGCAAAACGCTGTGTTTATGAGATGGAATTCGGGAAATATAAATACCCTGTCTTCAATACCCATGGCAATAAGGACCTCAATGAATTGATTGAGGAGGAGGCAAGTGCCGGGCTTGAGACGAGGCTTGAACAGAGGGAAAGGGAGGATGGCCCGATTACGCCGGAACTCAGGAAGGAATATAAGGACAGGCTCGCCTATGAGCTGGATGTCATCACAAAGATGGGTTTTTCAGGCTATTTTCTCATAGTGGCGGACTTTATAGATTATGCCAGAAAGACTGATATCCCCGTCGGCCCGGGAAGGGGGTCAGGGGCCGGCTCCCTAGTAGTCTACTGCCTCAGGATAACAAACCTTGATCCGATCAAATACGATCTTCTGTTTGAGAGATTCCTGAACCCGGAGCGTATAAGCATGCCTGATATCGACGTGGATTTCTGCATGAACGGCAGGGACGATGTAATCAGGTATGTCTCTGAAAAATACGGCAGGGAGAATGTCGGGCAGATAATCACATTTGGAACCATGAAGGCAAGGGGTGTCATCAGAGACGTGGGCAGGGTGCTTAACATACCCTACAATGAGGTTGACAAGATCGCCAAGCTTGTGCCGGAGGGACCGAAGGTCAGCCTGGAAAAGGCCATAGATGAAGAACCCGCATTAAAGAAGCTGGAGCAGGGCCAGGACAACGAGAAGAAACTGATCAAGATCTCCAGATCCCTTGAGGGACTGTCCAGGCATGCCTCGACCCATGCCTCGGGCGTTGTCATCTCCGACAAGCCGCTTGTAAATTATCTGCCGCTCTTCAAGGGGTCAAACGATGAAATAATGACCCAGTTTACAATGGACCAGATAGAAAAGCTTGGTCTCATCAAGTTTGACTTTCTGGGGCTTAAGACACTCACCGTAATAAAGCACACGCTTCAGCTGATAGAGGGCTCCACAGGAGATAAGATAGACATCGACAATATACCGCTGGATGACAAAAAGACATTAAAGCTTTGTCAGGAAGGTAATACTACCGGGGTGTTCCAGCTTGAAAGCGACGGGATGAAGGACCTCCTGAGGAGCCTTAAGCCGGAGGTATTCGAGGACCTGGTAGCGCTTGTTGCACTCTACAGGCCCGGCCCCATGGACTGGATACCGGATTATATAGACGGCAAACACGGGAGGAAAAAGCCCAAGTATCTGCACCCGAAACTGGAGCCTATCCTGAGCAAGACATACGGCGTGGCCATCTACCAGGAACAGGTCATGCAGATCGCCCGCAACCTTGCAGGGTTCTCCATGGGTCAGGCTGATGTGCTCAGGAAGGCAATGGGGAAAAAGAAGGCGGACCTCCTGGCGGAACAGAAGGAGAAATTTGTAAAGGGCTGCGAGGGAAACGGCATCAACCATGAACTGGCTGAGAAGATATTTAATTTTATCGAGCCCTTTGCAGGTTACGGCTTTAACCGCTCCCATGCGGCATGCTACGCACTGATAGGCTTTCAGACAGCCTATTTAAAGGCCCATTACCCTGTTCAGTTCATGGCAGCCCTTCTTACGCAGGATATGGGTGTGCAGGATAAGACCATTAAGAACATTGCCGAGTGCCGGGAGATGGGGATAAAGATCCTGCCTCCCGATATAAATGAAAGCCATGCGGATTTCGCGGTTGCCGGGGAAGGAATTCGGTTCGGCCTTGCAGCGGTAAAAAACGTGGGGATAAAGGCTGTGGAGTCCATTATCGAGGCCAGGGAAAAGGGCGGTCATTTCAGAGACCTCTCGGATTTTTTCAAGAGGATTGAGGGGAGCAAGGTAAACCGCAGGGTCCTTGAAGGTCTTATTCAATGCGGAGCCTTTGACTTCACGGGCATCCACAGGGCAAGGCTGTTTGAGTCGCTGGATTCCATCGTAAAATTCTACGGCGGCTCCCATGACCCCAACCAGTTGACGATATTTTCTTCCCTGGCCGGGGATAACACGGGTTTTAAGGGCATGCTTGAACTTGCGGATGTGGGGGAATGGGAGCAGAGGGAAAAACTCAAGAGGGAAAAGGAGGCGCTGGGTTTTTACATTACCGGGCACCCCCTCGAGGAGTACAAAAGGGAGGTAGGCCTGTTTGCGACCCATACAGTTGAAGGCATCCTGAACCTCAAGGAAAAGGCCGAGGTAAAGGCGGCAGGGGTTATAGAAAACCTGAAGATGAAGAGGACAAAAAAGGGCGATATGATGGCGATCCTGGACCTTGAGGACCAGACAGGCTCCGTTGAGGTGGTAGTCTTTCCTGACGCCTACAGCAGATATTCAGTATTTCTAAAGAGTGAAGACCCCCTTATGATAACAGGCATTGCA
>JBFYXR010000385.1:0-2953 GCA_041310455.1 Desulfobacteraceae bacterium
CGATGATATTCCTCTGATGGACTATAAAGAAATAGGTTTTTTTCTGTCAATCAATTTATGATCGCAATCAGAATAGCTTTGAGTTATGATAAGCCACAGCCTGTTTCTGTGGCAATCATAAAATATTTTTTCCGGCATCTCATGAGAAAGGCGGAACGACATGGTTCAAGAGAATAAAATTGTTTATCTGATAGACGGCAATTCCTATATCCACAGGGCATACCATGCCATAGGCAATTTATCCAACTCGAAGGGCTTGCCGACCAACGCCATATATGGCTTTACCAAGATGCTGCTTAAACTGGTGAAGGAAAAATCGCCGGAATATATTGCCGTTGTGCTGGATGCAAAGGGACCCACCTTCAGACATGAACTATACAAGGACTACAAGGCCACCAGGCCGCCCATGCCCGAAGACCTGGTCGAACAGCTGCCCTATATCTGGTCGGTAATAAGGGGGTTGAACATCAGGCTCATTGAGATGTCAGGATATGAGGCGGATGACATAATAGGGACCCTGGCAAGGATGGGGGAGGAAAAGGATTATAATGTCGTGATTGTAACCGGAGATAAAGATTTCCGGCAGATCATATCACGCCGGGTATCTTTATGGGACACAATGAAGGAAAAGGTCACGGATTATGAGACATTCCTTTCAGAATACGGCATGGAACCAGGGCAGGTAATAGACATGATGGGTCTTTCAGGGGACAGTTCCGATAATATCCCGGGGGTCCCCGGCATCGGGGAAAAGACGGCGATGGGTCTTATTAAGCAATACGGAACGCTTGAAAATGTCTATGAGCATATATCAGAGATAAGCAGGAAAAAACTCAAGGAGAATCTTGAAGAAAATCATGGGGAGGCGCTCCTGAGCAAACAGCTTGTCACCATAGACAGAAGCGTCCCCATCGAGGAGGATATCGGGGACCTGAAGTCGGGGCAGCCGAAACAGGATGAACTGTCAAAGATATTCCAGGAGCTTGAATTTAAAGGCCTGTGGGAGCAATTCTCAAGAGACGCCGGCCCTTCAGCCGAACATCCTGAAAAAGACTATCATCTCTGCCTTACAGAAGAGGACATCAGGGTTCTTTTAAGAAAGATAAAAGAAAAGGGCATGGTGTCCGTGGACACTGAAACCACAAGCACTGATCCTCACAGTGCGGCTCTTGTGGGGTTGTCTTTTTCATTTAAAGAGAACAATGCCTTTTATATACCTGTGGGACATTTCTATCTGGGGGCGCCCAAACAGCTGTCCTGTCAGCGTGTCCTTGAACTGCTCAAAGAGATCCTGGAAGATGAAAACATATTAAAGATCGGACAGAATATTAAATACGACGCACTGGTATTAAGGCATCACGGGGTGGAGCTAAAGGGCATTGCCTTTGATACCATGATCGCTTCATATGTCATAGATCCAGGTGTAATGCAGCATAACCTGGATTATCTTGCCGGTCATTATCTTGATCACAGGATGATCGGTTATCATGATGTCGTGGGCAGGGGAGCGGCAGAGGTCGATTTTTCCGGCGTGGAAGTCGCAAGGGCAATGGAATATTCCTGTGAGGATGCGGATATTACGTTAAGATTAAAGTCTGTCCTGGATAACAGGCTTAAAGAGGATCATAACCAGGACCTGTTCTACAATATTGAAATGAAGCTCCTGCCTGTGCTGATGGATATGGAATCTGCCGGCATATTGATAGATATCCCCTTTTTCAAGGAAATGTCCCGATTGTTTGCGGGAAATATAAGAGAGATCCAGGGGCTGATATTCCGGCAGGCGGGCATGGAATTCAACATCAATTCCCCCCAGCAGCTGGGATTTGTACTGTTTGAAAAACTCGGGCTCCCCACACAGAAAAAAACCATAAAGACAAAGTCCTATTCCACTGATGTAAAGGTGCTTCATAAGCTCGCGGCCGCAGGTTTTGAAATTCCGGGCCTCATTTTACAGTACAGGACACTGTCAAAGTTGAAATCAACATATCTGGACGCGCTTGTAAAAATGGTAAATCCATCTACAGGCAGGATACACACCTCTTTTAACCAGACAGTAGCTGCCACAGGCCGACTGAGCAGCAGCAACCCTAATATGCAGAATATCCCGATAAGAGGGGAGGAGGGTAGAGAGATTCGAAAGGGCTTTGTGGCTGAAAAGGGCTGTTTCCTTTTATCAGCGGATTACAGTCAGGTCGAGCTGAGGCTGTTTGCCCATTATTCCGGGGATGAGGCGCTTATTAACGCCTTTGGAAATGGAGAAGATATACATGCGCGAACTGCCTCTGAAATACTCGGGGTGCCGATCCAGGAGGTGACGGCGGACAATCGAAGGGTTGCCAAGGCTATCAACTTCGGCATAATCTACGGCATGGGCTATCGCAAATTGAGCGATGAGCTCGGGATAGATGAGAAAACAGCAAAAGACTATATAGATTCATACTATAACAGGTATAAGGGTGTGGCAAGGTATAGGGATGAGACAATAAAAAAGGCTGTTGAAAATGGCTATGTTACCACTCTTTTTAACAGGAGGAGGTATCTGCCGGATATCAGAAGTGAAAACGCCAGGATCAGTTCCGAGTCTGAGCGCATAGCAGTTAATACGCCTATCCAGGGGACCGCGGCCGACCTGATTAAAAAGGCGATGATAAATATACATGACGGATCAAAGAAGCAAGGACTCAGGACGAAGATGCTTCTGCAGGTTCATGATGAACTGCTTTTTGAAGTTCCGGAGGATGAGATCAAAACGGTATTGCCGTTCATTAAAACGGAGATGGAAGAGGTTTATAAACTTGATGTGCCGCTCAAGGTGGATATTCATTTTGGGAAGAACTGGGATGAAGCGCATTAAAAAAAACAGGCCCCATGCGGGGCCTGTTTTTTGTGTCCTTCTATTTCTTCTCTCCTCCTGGCGGCCCTCCAGGCCCGCCCCCGGGAGGACCTCCCG
>JBFYXR010000387.1:0-3921 GCA_041310455.1 Desulfobacteraceae bacterium
AATACCTATTGACACGCGGATTAAACGGTTGGTAAAAATACAATAGGATTTAACAAAGGCGTGTGCAAAAATCAACACAATTGGAGCCGTTAGAAATCATTCGGAGGCAGCGGATGCAAAAAGGCAGGACCATACTGATTGTTTCCCTGGCTGCAGTCCTTTTATTCGGCAGCTGCGCGACAAACAGGGGGATAATGAACAGCGTGACTGTCAGCCTGGTTAACTATGTTAATCAGGGGATTTTAACGATTGCGGAACTGGAGCAGAAATCACTGGAACGCTATGCATCAGTCACCGGAGAAAACTATACAACTGATCAAAAAATCCATACTGAACTCAAGGATTTTATTATTCCCACATACCAGAGGTTCGCTGATGGTTTAAAGGCAATAACTCCGGAGGACGGGGATATACAGAGGATTCATGCCATTTATATCAGGGCGGCGGATCTCATGTGCAGCGGCTTCAAGAACAAGTTGATCGGCATAGAAAATAATGATGAAGCAATAATAATTCAAGCTAATGCCAATATAGAGAAGGCCAGGATTGAAAATGAACGATGGAGAAAGGAACTGGAAGCGCTTTATGAAAAATACGGAGTAAGCGAAACAAAGAATGATTAGATCAAAGGTATAAGCCCCTAAATGGCAAAACAGACAAAATACATATTTGTATGCCAAAACTGCGGCTATCAGGCGTTGAAGTGGATGGGGCGATGCCCTGATTGCAGCCAGTGGAACAGCTTTGTGGAGGAAATCCATGAGCCGGTTGCCGGCAGGAAACGGGCGCCATCTTCCACCGGCGCGCCCCAGCCCATCGATGCCATATCCATTGACCCTGAGCCGAGATTAATAACAGGGATACTGGAGTTCGACCGCGCCCTTGGCGGAGGCATTGTCCCCGGCTCACTTATCCTGCTGGGAGGAGACCCGGGCATAGGCAAATCCACCCTTATCCTACAGGTTGCCGGAAGGCTTTCCGGCAAGGGATTCAGGTCCCTTTACCTGTCGGGAGAGGAGTCTCCTCAACAGATAAAAATGCGCGCCGAACGCCTCTCCATAAATTCCTCCAACCTGTTCATCCTTTCAGGGGCCTGCATCGAAGACCTCTTCGACAGCATGAAGGAGCTTAAACCGGACATCCTTATAGTGGACTCCATACAGACCATCTATTCAAGCGCCCTTCCTTCCGCGCCGGGCAGCGTCGGCCAGCTCAGGGAGGTCTCCTCAAAGCTTCTCAGGTGGGCCAAGGAGACAAATGTGCCCACATTTCTTATAGGCCACGTGACCAAGGACGGGGCCATCGCGGGGCCCAAGGTCCTTGAGCATCTGGTGGACACCGTCCTTTATTTTGAAGGCGACAGCAGCCACCTCTACCGGATCGTGCGCGCGGTAAAAAACCGCTTCGGCTCCTCCAATGAAATAGGCGTCTTCGAGATGAAGGAGGCAGGGTTGATAGAGGTAGGGAACCCGTCCAGGATTTTCCTTGCAGAGAGGCCGGAAAGAATTGCCGGTTCTGTAGTCATACCATGCCTTGAGGGGACAAGGCCCATCCTTGTTGAGATACAGGCCCTTGTTACCCCGAGCCCCCTGGGCATGCCCAGGAGAACGGCCATAGGCGTTGATCACAACAGGATATCGCTGCTTACGGCCGTCCTTGGAAAGAGGATGGGGATAGGGCTGGGCGATCAGGACATATTTGTGAATGTCGCGGGCGGCCTCAAGGTGGATGAGCCGGCAGCGGACCTGGGGATCGTATCCGCCATTATATCAAGCCATCTGGACAGGCCCGTGACCCAGGACATGGTGATCTTCGGCGAGGTCGGGCTCGCCGGGGAGATCAGGGGGGTGAGCCAGCCGGAATTGAGGATCAATGAAGCAAGGAAGCTGGGCTTTAAGAGGTGTCTCCTCTCAAAGAGCAACATGGATATCTGCAAGGCCGTAACCGGCATCGAACTTGCGGGCCTTGATTCGGTCAGGGATCTGATGGGGGCTGTCTTCTTATAAAATTAACCCCTCCACTTCACAATATCATTCAGAGGAGCCCTGTCAGACCTGGCCAGGTTGATTTTTGCATCATGGTCAGGGTATCCGACCGCTACGCTTATGACTATCTCCTTTGTGTCAGGGATGTTCAGGCTCTCCTTAATCTCGTCGCCGAAAGAGCTTATAATCCCAATAGGGCACGTGCCGAGGCCTATAGCGTGCGCAGCAAGAAGAAACCAGCCCATTGTTATCCCGATATCAGTAAAATGGAAGCTTGAAAAGGCCCGGTCAATTGCAAGGAGAACGGCTGTGGGGGCTCCGTAAAAATTACAGCTCCCCTCGTTGATGAATGTCTGAAAAGAAGTCCCTTCAGGAAGAAAGGGTGTTATCCTGTCAAGGAGGTCCTTCTGGCGTCTTTTAAAATAAAGCGGCAAAGGCTCCCTTGCAGCCGGGCCGCAGGTCGTGTTCCTTTCCCTCAATAACTTGACGAGCATCCTGCTGAGCCTTTTGCGCTCCTCACCGGAGACCACCACGAACTCCCATGGCTGAAGATTAATCGCTGACGGCGCGCGTGCGGCGAGATGCAGCAGCCTTTCAAGCACCTCCTTCTCCAGGGGCTTGTCCAGAAAGCCCCTGGTGCTTCTTCTCTCCTCTATTGCCTTAAAGAGATCCATTTCTATTCTCCTGAAAAAATCTTTGATCGTGGAAAAGGGGACGTTGTTGACTAGATTGACAAAGTATTAATTGTCGCCTTTCCTCACCAATATTTTTGAGATCGCAGGCGTCGAGACTCCTAATTGACGCGCTGTTTCAGCCAGGGTCAACCCTAATGATTCGACTAACTCTGTCGCCAACCTCGCTCTTATCGAAGGAATGTTTCCTCTTCTGCTTCCCCCTCTCAATTCCTCAATACTGATTCCCTCAGTCTTGCAAACTTCATGAACTTTATTTTCCGCTTTTACCTTTCGTTCACTTATTAAAAGCTGGCTTTTAATTTTATGATCCGCTTCATCTATTATTCGATCAACGAATTCATCCTGACCGAGTATCCGTGTATCACTTCTTGTTTTTTCACTTTGTCCTCGTTGAGATTTAACCTGTGACCACCCTCCCAAAGTCCGTATAAGGCCCCCGCCCACCAGATCATCTCTCCTGCCTTCTTCAATCCCTGCTTTCACAAAATTGCGATAATTGATCCTGGCGCCAGTTTTGTTTTTCCCGAACCATTCTAAAACATATGCCGAGTCTTGCCATTCGCGTTTTTTATTCCCTACGATAGTGCTATGTCCGCCCCACGGATACCGATCCAACTCGGCCATGCTTTTTACAAGTCCGGCTCTTAATGGATTGAGATGAATATATCTTACCAATTCCTTAAAATAGGCATCTTCATCGCATACAATTGATTTATACCTGTTTTGAAAAAGGTGTCCGTTTCGTCTATGACGAAGGTTATAGTTAATAGAATAGCCTGTAAGCAATCTCCTCATAAAATTTGATAAACCGCGTGGCCCGCTCTTTAAAAGTATGTGTATATGATTTGACATTATCGACCAGGCATATATGAATGTCATTGTTTCTTTGGCGAGATCCCCCATTCGAAACACCATGTCTGCCTTGTCATATTTCTCCTCAAAGATGTCTTTTTTCTCTATCCCACGAACCATCACATGATGGAGTGTTCCAGGGCTGTCCAGCCGTGCTTGTCTTGGCATTATTTTTTGCCTCCTTCAATCGCATTTGAGTGAAGGCTATCATCGATTAAATAGTTTGTCAATCTAGTCAACAACGTCCCCTTTTGCATTCTGCCTTTAACCGTAACAGTTTAGCGGTTTTGGGAAACAAAAAATAAGAAAAAAATACGAATCCGCAAAGAAATTGCTTGCAATGCGGATTTTTTTGTGTAAAATACGTGAGTATAAATACTCACGTGATG
>JBFYXR010000388.1:0-6990 GCA_041310455.1 Desulfobacteraceae bacterium
CAAGACAGCCCCGGTGGGCGGCTATTTCTCGATACCCAAGCTGACCTTCCCCGGCGGCATGATTATTGGCGATGGGGCCAATCTCTTCAACAGCCAGAAGATAAAAGGCATCAACCTTGCCATGCGGTCAGGTATCCTGGCCGCTCAGACCGTTTTTGAGGGCCTTGTTAATGATGATTTCTCTGATGCAAGACTCGCCGGCTATGAAAAGGCACTGTATGACAGTAAAGAGGTTACGGACCTCTATAAGGTCCGCAATTTCCACCAGGCAATGACAAAGGGCCTTTACGTGGGTATGGCAATGGCCGGAGCGCATTTTGTACTGGGCGGGAGCATTTTAGGCGAAAGACTTTCTGCCGAACCTGACCACAGCCACATGAAAAAGGTTGCGGAAAAATACGGGACAGCCTCTCCGTCCCCCGAGGCGATAGGCGATATTAAATATGACGGAAAGCTCACCTATGACAAGGAGACGGACGTCTATTACTCAGGCGCCACACATGAGGAGGCACAGCCGCCTCACCTGAAGATCAGGGATCTTGATATCTGCTACGGGAAATGCACCGAATACTATCAGAACCCCTGCGTAAGGTTCTGCCCCGCGAGCGTCTATGAGATGGCCATTGATGAGGCGACAGGAAAAAGGACAATGAAGCTGAATTTTTCCAACTGCGTCCATTGTAAAACCTGCGATGTCAAAGACCCCTTTGAAAATATTCAATGGGTTCCGCCGGAGGGCGGGGGCGGACCCAAGTATACGATGATGTAGAAATCAGAGGAGAAATTTTATGAGTTTGAAGGTGGATCCCGGGCTTCTGAAGGATCTTAAGAAATTCGGCATGAAGGATGCCGGTAAATGTTATCACTGCGGAAACTGCACCGCCATATGCCCCCTTGCGGAAAAAGATAATACCTTCCCCAGGAGGATGATAAAATACGCCCAGATGGGCTTGAAAGAAAAGATAATGCAGAGCCCTGAGCCATGGCTGTGCTATTACTGCGGCGACTGCTCTGACCAGTGCCCCAGGGGCGCCGATCCCGGGGAGGCAATGATGGCCATGAGGCGTTACCTGACATCCAGGTACGACTGGACGGGCTTTTCCAGGAGGTTTTATATCTCCCATATGTTCGAGATCATAGCAGTTGTGATCGTTGCCCTGCTGGTAGGGCTTGCCCTCTGGAAATTTCACCTGCCGCCTTCCCTGGAGCATGCCCGGCTTAATTCGGTCTGGCCCGCGGAAAAGGTGGAGATAGCGGATCTTGTAATGGCCTTCATACTTACGGTTCTCCTCCTCAGCAACACCTACAGGTGTTTCAGCTTTATAATGGGCGATCTCAAATTCAAGGTGCCCCTGAGCATCTATATTAAAAAGGGCAAGGATCTGGTCCTGAATTTCCTGACCCAGAAGAGATTTGGAGAGTGCACAGACCGGATGCAGTGGTTTGTCCATCTGATGATTATGACCGGCTACTGCACCGTATTTCTGCTGGTGGCCGTCTTTCTTGCAGGCGGGCTTGAGGTCATAGGCCTTGCATGGGAGCCCATAAGTTTCCAGAGAGACTGGGACGCCCACTACCAAATCTGGCACCCCATGCGTTTCCTTGGCTACTACGCCACATTTGCGATCCTTTACGGAACGACCTATGCCATCATCGGCCGCCTGAAGAAGTCAAAGGCTCCCTATAAAAATTCCCACGCCACTGACTGGATGTTTCTGATACTCCTGGAGCTGACAACCCTCACAGGGATATTAATCCATTTGACCATACTTATAGACCTGCCGATGACCACTTACGTCCTTTATGTAGTCCACCTCATGGTTGCCGTACCAATGCTCGTCCTTGAGGTGCCCTTCGCAAAATGGGCGCACCTAGCCTTCAGGCCCGTCGCCCTGTATCTTATAAAGGTCAAGGAGGAATACGCCCGGGGGCTCCGGGCAGTTTAACAAAAAAATCCTGCCGGATTTTCGGCAATCAGAACCGGACCTGCCTTTTGAATAAGGCAGGTCCGGTTTTTTTGTGAAGAACAGAATAAAAATTTAAGTCGCCTTTGATTTCAGCCGAACATAAGTCTGTAAGATCGTGTCTGCGTCTCTGAATTTTCCGTTTATGCGGCGGCATTAGGAAAAAAAATTAAAATTATTTTTTAAAAATTAAAAAAAAGCTTGCATTTTTTTCAGACGAGCTTATATTCGCGCTAATTATAAACATCCTATTTACACAGGAGGAGTTATTGATGACTGAAGGCACTTCACTGATGCATGGCTTCAGAAGACAACAGCAGCAGGAGATTCCCTTCGATAAAGATGAGGAGCCTCCCAGTAGTAGCTTACAACTTGAAATCCCAGCCTGGAATCATGACGTAACTATCCAGCAGCGCCATTCGGCAGTAGTTATCCCTTTTACCGGCAAAAGAACACCCCGTACTTCAATAAAGACAAAAATTTTCAGAAGACAGTTCTATCCTGAAGTTTCGGACAAACAATGGAATGACTGGCATTGGCAGGTCACAAACCGCATCCATACGGCCGATCAGCTGAAGAGCTTTCTTCTGCTTTCAGCCGAGGAGCAGACCGCCCTCGACAGCTTCACAGCCAAACTTCCCATGGGGATAACGCCCTATTATATGAGCCTCATTTCTCATTATGATGCGTCATCTCCCCTGCGCCGGAGCGTTATTCCTACGATCAATGAATTTATCGGCACACCGGAAGAGGCAGATGATCCCCTCGGCGAGGAGCATCAAAGCCCCGTCCCCGGACTGGTCCACAGGTATCCGGACAGGGTTCTTCTGCTTGCACTGGATTTCTGCTCCACCTACTGCAGATACTGCACGCGTTCCAGGGTTGTCGGCCATGGCGCCCTTCATCCCACAAGGAGCCGCCTTGAGAAGGCCTTTGATTATATAAGGGCAAACCCGCAGATAAGGGACGTGCTGGTCTCCGGCGGCGACCCCCTTACGATGAGCGATGAGCGCTTGAACTGGATCCTTACGAACCTCCGCAATATCCCTCATGTTGAGATAGTGCGGATCGGCACGAAGGTGCCGGCGGTTCTGCCCCAGAGGATAACCCCCCAGCTTGTCCGTATGCTTAGAAGACATCATCCGCTTCTGATGAGCCTTCATTTCACGCACCCTGATGAATGCACCCCGGAGTCGTACAAGGCATGCGCCATGCTGGCTGACGGCGGAATACCGCTGGGTTCCCAGACCGTCCTCCTTTCGGGGATCAACGACAATGTTGATACCATGAAGGACCTTGTTCATAACCTATTAAAGATGCGCGTGAGGCCCTATTACCTCTATCAGTGCGATCCTATTTCCGGGTCCTCCCATTTCCGAACAACCGTTGAAAAGGGCCTGGAGATCATCAGGGGGCTGAGGGGCTTCACCAGCGGATATGCGATCCCAACCTATGTGATAGACGCCCCCGGCGGCGGAGGGAAGATCCCCGTCATGCCGGACTATGTAGAGGGTAGAGAGGAAGACAACCTGGTTCTTCGCAATTATGAAGGCAACCTTTTTAAATATCCTGCCTACAAACCTGCGGAGTCCGCTCCAAGCGTCTTCGTCCCCATGCCCCATGCCGAGGCATAGGATGATTTTCGCATGATACCCTGACGCTGACGGCGGGAAGCTTCATTAAAATATTACACCAACCAGAGGGACTTTCCGGTTATTCTTCCGGAAAGTCCCTTTTTTATTGACAGCTCTTAAACTCCCCGTTATGAAGAATTTATTAAAAAGAGGAGGATAATCCATGAAAATCGGTTTGACCTATGATCTCAGGTCAGATTATCTTGCTGAAGGATACAGCGACCTGGAAACAGCGGAGTTTGATAGGGAGGATACCATCGAATCCCTTGAGAACAGCCTTAAGATCCTGGGGCACCGGACGGACCGCATCGGAAACGCACGCAAACTTATTGAGCGCCTGGCCATGAAGGACAGCTGGGACCTTGTCTTCAACATTGCCGAAGGGCTCAAGGGGATAGGCCGCGAGGCCCAGGTCCCTGCAATCCTGGATATATATGATATCCCCTACACCTTTTCCGATCCCCTCGTCATGAGCCTTACTCTCCATAAAGGCATGACCAAAAGGATAATACGTGATGCCGGAATTCCTACATCTGATTTTTTTGTGTTTGAGGGTGACCTGAAAGAAGATGACATAACCTTGAAGCCCCCCTTTTTTATCAAGCCGGTTGCAGAGGGGACGGGAAAGGGGATTACGCCCGATTCAATCATAAGACAAAAAAAGGATCTTATCCCGGCATGCTTCAAGATGCTTTCCGAACACGATCAGCCTGTGCTGATAGAGCAGTATCTCCCGGGAAGGGAATTCACCGTAGGCATAACTGGGACCGGCTCCGAGGCAGCTGTAGTCGGGACAATGGAGGTCCATCTTCTGCCCGGGGCGGAACAGGGCGTCTATTCCTATGCAAACAAGGAGAACTGCGAGGAGCTCGTTAACTACATTATCAGAGACAGCCTGGCAGACCCTTTAGTAAAAAGATGTGAAGATGTCGCCGTCAGCGCCTGGCGCGCCCTGGGCTGCAGGGATGGCGGGCGCATAGATCTCCGCTGTGACGAGAACGAACTGCCGTATTTTTTGGAGGTGAACCCGCTTGCCGGACTGCACCCTGATCATTCAGACCTGCCTATTATCGCAAAGGGCGTAGGCCTGGGTTATCAGGCCCTCATCGAGAGGATCCTTGCCTCTGCCTGCAAAAGAATTAAGAAGACATCACAGTAAAAGTCTCTTAGAGAATAGGGGTAAAGATAATGCGTATAGCCATTGTGCATAACGAGATAGGGGAAGAGAGCAGGACAGACGAGCAGGATGTCCTGGTCCAGGCAGAGGCTATTTTAAAATCTCTTAAGGAATTAGGCCATGATGCATATCAATTATCCTGCAGCCTGGATCTTGCCGGGATCAAAAGTCTGCTTGAGTCGCTGAGGCCGGATATTGTCTTCAACCTTGTGGAATCCCTCGGGGGAGAAGAAAGGCTGATATATCTTTTTCCGGCGATGCTGGATATGATGGGCGTTCCCTATACAGGATCGCACACGGAGGCGATCTTTCTGACCTCCCACAAGGTGCTTGCCAAGGACCGGATGACCCTTACCGGACTGCCTACTCCTGCCTGGACCGGCCCCTATCCCTACGATGTTCCGGAAATGAACCATAATAAGCCGGACCTGCCTTTCAGGAAGATGCAATGGATTATCAAGTCCCTCAGGGATCACGGATCTCTCGGACTTGATGACAGCAACATAGTCTCAGGAAAGACCGAAGCCCAGCTGAACAACATACTCCAGAAACGGGCTGCCGGTTTAGGCGGGGCGTGTTTTGCCGAGGCATTTATCCACGGCAGGGAATTCAACATCTCCATCGTCGGCGGGCCCGATGGGCCCACGGTCCTGCCGCCCGCAGAGATTGTCTTTGAGGGTTTTGAAAAAGGTAAACCGGCCATAGTCGGTTATAAGGCAAAATGGGACGAGGAAACCTTTGAATATGAAAACACCCCCAGGACCTTTGAGTTTAAGGAAAGTGATCAGCCTCTGCTTTTTACCCTCAAATCCCTGGCGCTTCGCTGCTGGAACCTCTTCGGGCTGAAGGGATACGCCAGGGTTGATTTCCGGGTAGATGAAATGGGGCAGCCATGGATACTTGAGATAAACTGTAATCCCTGCCTGAATCCTGACGGGGGTTTCCCGGCCGCGGTCATGCAGTCCGGTCTGACCTATACAGGGCTGATAGACAGAATCATTAATGAATCCGGAAAACCTCATACCCCGATAACCAGAACGGACTTGCTTCAGCAGCTCAAACTGCGCCATGATGTAATACCTTCTGACGCGGAAACTATCCGCAGGCTCACAGCGTCGACAGGCTTCTTTTACCCCTATGAGGTGGATGTGGCCGAAGAACTGGTCCTTGACCGTCTTTCCAAGGGTGATGCAAGTGATTATTCCTTTGTCTTCGCAGAACAGGATAGCCGTGTTGTAGGCTACACCTGTTACGGGCCTATTGCATGCACGGCCTCAAGCTTTGATTTCTACTGGATCGCCGTCAGCCCCGACACCCAGGGGAAAGGCCTGGGAAGGGTGCTCCTTAATGAAACAGAACGGCTTATTAAGAAGGCAAAGGGGGAGAGGATATATGTTGAGACATCCCAGCGGCCCCTCTACGACAGCACACGGGCCTTCTATGAGAGGTGCGGCTATACAGCGGAATCAACCCTGGAAAATTTTTATGCCCCGGGAGACGGGAAGGTAACATACTGCAAGGTCTTGATCTGAGGTTTGAAAATCAGTTTTAACCCAGGGTTAAACGGTTTCTTCCTGCCTTTTTGCTCTCATACATCAGCATGTCGGCCCTTTTAATCAATGTCTCAACATTGTCTTCATCTTTAACCATGGTGGCGCCTATTGAGACAGTGACATGCAGTTTCCTTTGTTCAAGGGAGATATAGGACCTTTCAATAAGCATCCTGAGCCTGTTTCCGAAGACTACAAGGTCATTAACAGTAATGTTTCGAATAATGCCGACAAACTCCTCCCCGCCCCAGCGGCCATAGACGTCAAAGGGCCTTGAATGAACGGCAAATGTCCTGGCAATATATTTCAGGACCCGGTCTCCTACATTATGTCCGTAGGTATCGTTGATGTTCTTAAAAAAATCTATGTCTATAAAAAAGACGCCGAAGGGAACCTTCAGCCGTTTTTTCTCCTGGAGCCTGATCTGTATCATCTTTTCCATATAGCTTCTGTTTGCCAGCTGGGTGAGAGGGTCCAGAAGGGCGAGCTTTTCCAACTCCTTGACCCTTAGTGAATTGGCGTTCTGGTAGATTATGTCGGTAAAAAGCTCAGTGGCGCCGATAACATCTCCCCTTGCATCGGTCAACACGCTGATCCTGATGGAGACAGGGACCCTGTGCCCGGCTTTATGGTGCATGTAAACCTCGGCCTCCCTGGGTTTCCCG
>JBFYXR010000391.1:0-3318 GCA_041310455.1 Desulfobacteraceae bacterium
AGGCTGACGAGGCGTCCGTGAGGTATCCCCAGGAGGCCCAGTCTCTATACGCCAAGGCGGCCATGCGCTATGAGCGCATTATCAGGGACGGCGGCATCTATAACGGAAAGATATTTTACAACCTTGGCAATGTGTATTTCCGAATGAATGACCTGGGCCGCGCCATACTCAACTATCGCAGGGCCGAATTATATCTGCCCGATGACACAAACCTGAAACAGAACCTTGGCTATGCCAGGGAAAAACGCAGGGATCAGATTGAAGAGAAGCAGGAGACAAAGATATTAAAGACCCTGTTCTTCTGGCACTATGACCTTTCGAAGAAGGTCCGGCTTATCGCCTTCATTGTATCATTCATGCTCACGTGGGGTTTTGCCTGTGCGAGGGTCTTCATAAAAAGATCATTCCTCGGGTGGTGCATCGCCGTCGGGGCAGCCCTTTCGCTCCTGTTTGCCGGGTCGATCGCAGCGGACGAGATATCCCGTGATAAAAATCTACCCGGTGTCATCATAAGCAGCGAGGTAACCGCCAGGCAGGGCAACAGCGAGACCTATGAGCACAGCTTCAAGGACCCCCTTCACGCCGGGACGGAATTCATCCTTCTTGAAGAGAGGGGCGAGTGGCTCAATATCGAGCTCGCCGATGCCCGGGCGTGCTGGGTTCCTGCAAAGGATGTGGAGATGGTAAGGTAGGAGAGTGTTAAATATAACCCATTGTAGGTATATCATCAGGAAATTCGGGTTAAATATTCAACAACCTCTCCCAGCGGAGAAACCAGTACATCCGTTTTTATCGGGTATGATTCGTTGACAGGCGCTATTATCCTAACCTCATTCAATTCCAGATCATTGACAACATTCCAAAAACCCTTTGATATCCCCGCCGAAGGGAATGCCTTGCATTCCAGGCCTATACGCCTGTTACCTTTTTCGATGATCAAGTCAATTTCAGATCCGGATGATGACCGGTAGAAACTGGCGCGCCAATCAGGAAGCAATGCGAGTATGTTTTCTATTACAAAGCCTTCCCATGATGCGCCGTAAACAGGGTGACCCAGGAGGTCATTCTGACTTCCAATCCCAAGGATTGCGTGAAGAAGCCCGCTGTCCCTGACATATATCTTGGGTGACTTCACAAGCCTCTTTTTAAGGTTCACCTCATAGGGGGGCAGCACTCTCAGGATGAATGTCTGAGAAAGAAGGTCAATGTAAGAATTAACGGTATGGTGGCTTACCCCAAGGGAGTCTCCAAGTTTCGACCTGTTAAGGATTTGACCATGCAGGTGGACGCACATCTGCCATAACCTTTCAAGTGTCTTTACCGGGGTGCGAAAACCCAGGTTCGGAACATCTCTTTCAAGAAAAGTCCTTATAAAATCAATACGCCACTCAAGACTCTCTTTTTCGTCCTTATTCAGATAACTCCTGGGAAAGCCGCCCTTAAGCCAAAGATTTCTTAAAATATCAATATTGTTTCCTTCTGTGACCTCTTTATAAAGAAGCGGGGTAAGCTCAAGATATGATATTCTGCCGGCAAGGCTCTCTGAACTCTGCCTGATAAGATCAGGGGATGCAGATCCGAGCATTATAAATTGACCATTCCTTTGATTTTCATCAATAACGCCTCTTAAGACTGTAAAAAGCTCAGGCGATCTCTGGATCTCATCCAGGCAGATCAATTTACCGGCGTTAACATGGAAAAAGGCCTCAGGGTCTTGCAGCTTATTGATATCAGAAGGTCTTTCAAGGTCCAGATAAACAGTGTTAGGCATCCCTCTTATAACCTCCCTGGCAAGCGTCGACTTGCCGCATTGCCGGGGACCAAGTATGGCTACGGCAGGGATGTTCTTGAGTTTCCCGTTTATTTTATCTGTTAAAGCCCTATTGATATAACTTTGCATATTGGAAGTCTACCTTCCAATTTGTAAAGTTGCAGGCTTTTTTTAACAAAAAATTGCCTTCCATCTGACCGCCTAACGCTCCATCCATGAATCTCCGATTTATGGATGGATGCTGCTGATGGTCATTGATGCGCTGAAGAAACAGAAATTGAAGACCCGATTTCGAAGTAAGTATGTCTTTCTGAATCCGGAGAATAACCCAATAGAGATAGAGACCCTTCGCAAGAATGCATGGTCTAAGGTGTTGAAGAATGCAGGAATAGAATACAGGCCTATTATTCAGAAAAGACATCCATTCGCCACCATGATGATTTCAGCAGGTGAGAATTTGGGCTGGGTGCAAAAGATGATGGGGCATGCATCATTGAAGATGATAACGGAAAAGTATTTCTCCTACATCCCGAACATGACGCATCATGATGGGAGCAAGTTCCTAGAGGAGTACAGGAAGAAGGTTGAGAAGGGGGTGGTTGTTGGGGGGTGATTAAAATGAGCCAAGGGCAGACTCATTCCTTTGGATATTTGGACCTTTATAATTTCACTTTCACTCATTAGGCTTTGGGCAACAGCCGGTGAAAATGTTCCTCGCTATTCGTTATGCAAATTTACGCTATTGCTTCTCGAATACTGCTTCTCCTTCCATTAATCCAGTAATCTTGTAGCGCATTGTCTTGCCATTTTTCGAGACAATCAACTTAACTAAGCCGGTCTGTTTCCCATTTACCATTCGTGTGGCAAGCCATTCATCCGGACTAATCAATGTCTCCACTTCCATAACTCCTTCAGTACCACCTTGACGAAATTTAGCTATCCCTCCCTGTCGTGGCCAAACTATCACTTCATTAATAACTGACTGGTCAGGCAAAATTATATTTGTCGTTACCTCGACTTGATCGTCTTCAATCTCTCGAAAAACGTCAGTCCATCCCAACGGAGCAGCACTAATAAATTTTGATTGTTTGAGGTTGAGCTTCCATGTGCCGGTAAACGGACTTTGTGCGATGGCAACTGTGGCTATGGCCAGCACGGAGATTACCAATGCAGAAACGGTAATGGGTTGTCTTTTCATAAGTCATCTCCTTTCATTAGTATTACCTAAGTTGAAATTTTAATTTTCAGAAAGATTCGATCCATGGTCGTGGACAATCAGCCACTTCCCTCCTATCTTCTGGACAACAGCCGTGTGCCTTATATGATCTATGGTTTGCACTTTTGTCGTGGGATCGGTATAAACAACATTATTATACGAAGTAATAACAGCCACATCGTCCTTAATCATGGTGACTTGTGGATGGTGAAGAGAAATTGCAAAAGTTCCTTTTGGTATTTCAGTCAGAAACTTCCAGCCGTTTTCAACCTCTTCTGAACCTTGGATCAGGAATGGATTATCCTGAGGAGGCACAAAGCATGATGTCTTT
>JBFYXR010000392.1:0-8584 GCA_041310455.1 Desulfobacteraceae bacterium
AATATATGCTCGTAACATAGGCGTCATCATAGGAGTAGCCTACCGAGCCCCTTGTATAATCATCAATGCCCAGCAGAAATCCTACACCCAGGGACGCCCCCTTGCTGTCCTTTGTAAAATCATCATACTCAGTCTCAAGATCGTATAGATTGACCGCTCCGGAAATTGACCTGTCAAACAGCCACGGCTCCGTGAATTTAAGGTTATACTGTGTAGTCCGGCTTCCAATGGACCCATCAAGGCTCAGGGTCTGACCTCTGCCGAAGAGGTTGTCTATGGATATGCCAAGGGATGCAAACAGCTTGTCAAAGGAGCTGTATCCTGCGCCTATGGAAAAGCTCCCCCTGTTCGCATCCGTAACCTCCACATCAAGGACCATGAGGTCATCGGCGCTTCCTTCCCTCGTCTTTATCTCGGGGTTTTCCAGATAGGTCAGCCTGGTAAGCATGTTTTTGCTGATCTCAAGTTTTGAGCTGCTGAAATAATCGCCCTCAACAAGCTTCAGTTCGCGGCGGATGACCTTATCCCTGGTGTTGGTATTGCCTTTTATATTGATCCTTTCAACACGCACCTTTTTATTCTTGCTTATGTTGAAGGTAATATCGATCTTTAATTCCTCATCATTTTCATCAGCGACAGGGTCAACATCCGAATATGCGTAACCGTCATCGGCATAAATGTTTTTCAGGATCTCAATATCGTCATACATTACTTCATTACTGAAATATTCCTGCTTGTTTAAATTGATCCGCGCAAGCATTCCCTCTTCGGTTTTAATCATATCACCGGTAATCCGGACCTGGCCGACCCTGTATCTTTTCCCCTCATCAATGGTCATCGTGATGGTCAGACCGGTTTTCTTATCATATGTAATATCAGGCTCTCCTATCCTTGTATTTATATACCCCTGGTTATTATAATAGGTAGTCAGCTGATAAACATCATAATCAAGCTTGTTTTGCTCCAGCACACCGGAGCTGGTCAGCCAGTAAAAAAATCCCTTTTTCTTACTCTTCATCAGTTTTATGAGTTCTTTGTCCGTATAGACTTCATTTCCAAGAAATTCTATCTTTGTGATATAGACCTTTTCACCCTCATCAATAACAAAGGTAAGCACGGCCTCGTTATTCGGGAGGTCCTGCACTTTATAGGTGATTGCGGCGTTGTAGTACCCGTTTTTTTTGTAATATTCAAGAAGCGTGTTAATGCTTTGCTTCACCTCGCTGAGATTGAGCACTGCGAATTTCTTGATGCTCATCTCCTCGGTAAGTTTATCCTCCTTGTATTTCTTGTTGCCCTCGAAGGTTATGCTGGTGATAAAAGGTTTTTCAACGACATTGAATGTGACCGCCCTTCCGTTTGACTCATCCTCATACTCCATCTGGGCATCATCGAAATATCCCATCTTCATGATAGTGCGCACATCCTGGTTGAGGGAGGACTGGTCAAACCTGTCCCCCTTCTGGGAGTCGATTATCGCGAGTATGGCATCGCTCTCAATGCGTTTGTTTCCCTTGATTTGAATTCCGCTTATAAATATTATCCCCGACAGGTGATAGTCTATCCCCTCCGCAATCTTATCCGCCGCGTCAGGTATCCTGTCCATGCTGTCCTCCACCACGGATATGGCTAATGGGATACTGCCCTCTCCCGGACCGTCAACCTTAATATCCAGATTGATTTTCTCTTCAAGTTTTGTAAGGGTCCCTGAAACAACCCAGTCCGCGCCGAGGTCCTGGCCTATGGATTTTAATTCTCCGGCTCCGAACGATGTCTGAAAGGCCATGGGATGCCGGTTGACCGAATCAACGGGCAGGACCTGATATCCCTTTTCCGAGACGCTTGAAATAAAGATCTGCTGAAGGCTGGTCGCAAGATTATCAGGGGCGTCCGATGCATTGATTACAAAAGGAAGCACCGCAATCTTTTCCTCCTCCTGTGCGAATGCGTTAGCGGCATTCAGAATGCAGAGAAGGATTACACAGAAAATCTTCAGGGTATTTAACCGCCACGCAACAATGAACCTGCGATGATTCCTACTGAATGCGTCCATCGACTATCTCCATTACTCTTGACATTTTTCCGCCAGCTTCTGATTGTGTGTTACTATTACCAGACTCAAACCCTGTTCCTCTTTAATGCGAGTCAGCATATCGATTATCTCTTCTCCCGTGATACGGTCAAGGTTGCCTGTAGGTTCATCGGCCAGAAGCATCCTGGGCCTCATGATCAGGGCCCTGGCAATGGCTACACGCTGCTGTTCGCCTCCTGAAAGCTCGCCCACCCTGTGACGAAGCCTGTTGCCTAGACCGACATCCGTCAGTATTCCTATGGCTGACTGTTCTGCCGCCCTGTTATCCGCTCTCGAAATAAGGGCAGGCATTATGGTGTTTTCCAGGGCATTGAATTCCGGAAGCAGATGATGGAATTGAAAAACAAAGCCAATCTCATGATTTCTTATATGGCACAGTCTGGATTCATCCATCTTTCCGACGTCCTGTCCTTCAAACAGCACACTGCCGACGGATGGAGGCTCCAGCGTCCCCATGATATTCATAAGCGTCGATTTGCCGGCCCCGGAGGCCCCGATGATGGCTATAGTTTCTCCCGGCATTACAGTGAGATCTATGCCGTTGAGCACATTAATGACATTCCCGTTAAGCATGAATGACTTGTGAATATTTTTCAGTTCAAGCAATTAAGGCCTCAAGGTATTAAAAACCGGATAAATAAAACAGCGTTAAAAGTTTAATTCAAAATCCCCGCCGCAAGCTGCAGGCCATCATTCATATCTGAGCGCCTCAACCGGGTTCATCTGTGAGGCATGCCACGATGGGTATATCGTTGCCAGAAAGGCGATGACAACAGCGGCCAGGGTCACAAGGATTACATCCAGAGAGTCAACATTGACAGGCAGCCTGTCGATATAATAGATATCGGAAGGCAGGCTTATCGGGATTTTTTCGATAAGCTTGCAGATCCCCAGCCCTGATATCAGGCCGGCAAGTGTCCCGGCAACGCCCACAAAAAGGCCCTGCAGCATAAAGACCCGCATTATGCTCTTTTTTGTTGTGCCCATGGCCCTGAGTATGGCGACATCCCTGGATTTTTCTATTACCACCATCACGAGCGAGCTTATGATATTTAACGCACCGACGAGTATAATCATTACAAGGATAATGAACATCGTATATTTTTCCAGTTTGAGGGCCGAAAACAGGCTCCTGTTTCTGTACTTCCAGTCCTGAGGGTAGAACTGGTAACCCAGATCCCGTGCTATGGCGTCACCGATAATATCGGACTTCTCCGGCTCTGCAACCTTGACCTCAATATATGAAACCCTGTCATCAATCCCCAGCAGGTCCTGGGCCTCCCTGATGGAGACAAAGACCATCCCGAGGTCATACTCATACATGCCGGAATTGAAAAGGCCGGTAACCCTGTATGTCTTGATGTTTGGCATACGTTTCAGGGGAGTCACTTTTCCCTGGGGTGCGGTCACCTCTATTTCATCTCCGACTGAGATGCCGAAATATTTGGCGAGTTCGCTGCCTATGATTATTCCAGGCGAGCCGTCATACACCCCGTCAAGGGATGCCAGCCTGCCATCCTTTATCATGTCATCAATATCCATGACCTTTCCAGCGCTTCCCGTATCCAGTCCCCTGAACATCGCAGGCTGTGAATATCCTTCACTGGTGGTTATCAGTACCTGGTCGGATATTGAAGGCGTAACGGCTACTACCCCTTCTACCTTTTTAATGGCTTCCATAGTGTCTTTGTAGCTGTCAAAGGACCCCAGGTAATTCTTGATCAGGATGTGGGAGTTCACGCTCATGATCTTTGACATAAGGTCGGCCCTGAAGCCATTCATGACAGACAGGACGACGATAAGAGACATCACCCCCACCATGACCCCGACTACCGAAATAATCGAGATAATGGAGACGAAGGCCTGTTTTCGTTTGGCCTTGAGGTACCTGAGGGCTAAAAAGAGTTCAAAGTACACTATCGCGTCCTCATGTGCGGGAAAAATATTACATCCCTTATGGAAGGCGAATCAGTAAGGAGCATAACCACTCTGTCTACTCCTATCCCCTCGCCTGCGGTAGGCGGAAGACCGTGCTCCAGGGCATTTACAAAATCCTCGTCCATATACTGTGCCTCTTCATCACCTGCCTCGCGCATTGCCACCTGCTGCATGAACCTCTCCCTCTGGTCTACAGGGTCATTCAGCTCTGTAAAGGCATTGGCTATCTCTTTCCCGTCTATAAACAGCTCGAACCTGTCGGCGATCTCCGGATTTTTATCGTTCCTTCGGGAAAGGGGGGATATCTCAATCGGATAACCGTAAATGAAGGTTGGATTGATCAGCTTTGGCTCCACCAGTTCATCAAAGATATTCGCGAGGACCCTGCCCGGCCCGTCCTTTTTAGAAAGAGGAATGTTGCGGGATTCGCAGAATTTAACGGCGGCCTCCGGATTATTCAGGACATCCTCGCCTACACCTGCCAGGTCCCTCAGGGAATCAAGAAAGGAGAGCCTCTTCCAGGGAGGAGAAAAATCCAGGTTCTTCCCCTGGTATTGAATAGCATTAGTACCCAGCGTCTCCTTAAGGATATAATTGAAAAGCTCCTCAGTCAGCGTCATGAGGTCTTCATATGTCGCATAGGCCATGTAGAATTCGACCATCGTGAACTCAGGGTTATGCCGAACGGATATCCCCTCATTCCTGAAGTTCCTGTTTATCTCAAACACCCTCTCAAATCCCCCGACCACAAGTCTCTTCAGGTATAGTTCGGGGGCTATTCTGAGATATAAATCCATCCCCAGTGCGTTATGAAATGTCTTGAAGGGCCTTGCAGTGGCGCCGCCCGGGATGGGCTGCATCATCGGGGTCTCAACCTCAAGAAAATCCTTGCCGGTGAAGAATTCCCTGAAGCATTGAATGATCCTGCTCCTGAGAATAAACACCTTTTTGACGTCTTCATTCACGATCAGGTCAACATAGCGCTGCCTGTACCTTGTCTCCACATCCGTCAGGCCATGCCACTTTTCTGGCAGCGGCTTAATGGATTTGGTAAGCAGCTTTATCTCATCCGCTAGGATAGTCAGCTCACCGGTCTTTGTCCTGAAAAAGGACCCCCTGATCCCGACAATGTCCCCTATGTCCATTAGTTTGAAGACACCATACTGGTCTTCTCCGACCTTGTCCTTCCTCACATAGGCCTGCATGCGTCCGGTGCCGTCCTGGATGTGGATAAAGGACGCCTTTCCGAAATTCCTTATGGCCATTATCCTCCCGGCCATAGAAAAGGCATCAGAGCCTTCCTGCAATGTCTCCTCGGCAAGATCCTTGAACCTTTCAACTGCCTCTGAAGCCCTTATGTCATATTTATAACCCGCCGGATAAGGGTTGATCCCCTTTTCCCTGAGGGTTTCTATCTTTTTTATCCTCTCTTCAATTACCGAACCTGTTTTTTCCATGTGTAAGATCAACCCTGTTAAAATTATTCAGTCAGATTCCGGCCTTCAGACTGAACAGTGACATATCATCTTGGACAGCCGGCTGAGACTATTGTTCCTGGAAATATTCATTTGGCTTGAATATTAGTTAAATTAATAAGTTGAATCCAGTTTTTTAATCTAAATATGCCTGATAGTCAAGGCAAAAGAACTGGTTAAAACTCAGCAGGTTAGATGGTATTCTGAAGGTTTTAAGCACTGATTTGTCAGTTTTTTCTCAGCCGGACAATCGTCGCGCCCCAGCCTGAGGCCCCCGGATCAAGAGTAAAATCCATAACAGGGGGATACTTTTTCAGGACTGAATGCACCTTGTCCCGGAGTATCCCCCTGCCTTTTCCATGTATGATCCTGATATCGAAGATCCCCTCTTCAAGGCAGGCATTGATATAGTCCTTTAACAGTTCAGGAACATCCCCCGGGTTAAAGGTATGGAGATCAAGCGTCCCGTCAATCGGGATTTGAATTGCATCCTTTAGGCTTTCATCCATCACTTGCAGGCGGCGGCTAGTGGAATTCAACCTGATTCAGATAAATGATGACCGGATGGCCCTGTTTCCCTTTATAATTACTCAGAAGACCTTTAAATTTAAGGGTCTGCCCAATCTCCAGCTTCCCTGCCCCTTCCATATCAAAGGTCTCAAGCACAATATTGTATCCCTTGTACAGGGCCCTGTCTTTATCGGCAATAAAGACATCCGCCTTTCCTTTTCCGCCTTTGACATTAACCACCTTCCCTATCCAGTATACCTCCTGACCCATAATTTCCTGCCAGTAGGTTTTCACATAAAGAGATGTTTTTTTGGTAAGATTCAGGTTATCGGCCACCTCGCTGAAGCTCAGCTGGTTCGCGGCAAAGGCAATGGATACAAGGGTCAGAACTAGTGCCAGTGAAAAACTGATTCTTTTGATCATATCATGCTCCTGATTGATAAGTTTTTAATAATGCACAGTATGATAACAAATTGTTTTTTATGATAAAATTATAGAAAAATTATCTCTATGGGTCAAGGGGAAATATCATTTCCCCATCGCGCCAGGATGGAGATTTACGCCGAGGCCATCAGGACCTTCATATTAACTCCAGATCCACCTGGTCCTTGAAATGTTCAAGCAGAGCGGCCTCAAGTGCCTCTAAATCTTCTTTGCTTTCAAATTCCACAACAAGGTCACGGTCATCAAGGACCTTTAAAAAACCGTGCTGCCTCACCACCTCGACCACCTTTTTAACATCCGCAGTGACCCAGCCGTTCATCCTCAAGACAAGCTCATCCCCTTTGAAGACCCTTTCGATGGTCAGGTCTATCTTCCGTCTCTTCGCATCCCAGCCGATCACTGCAGGGCTCACGATGACCGGGGTTACAGGGTCATGCACTGCCGCGCATCTGAACCAGAGTCTTGCCCTTATCATTTGGCCTCTCCGCCCCCGGTGAAGTCGACCTTCGGGGCCTCCTGTTTTTCCTCGGGCACTTCAAAGAACGCCGCCTTCTCAAAGTTGAACATGGCCGCGATAAGGTTCGTCGGGAATCTCCTTATCCTGACATTGAATTCCCTGACTGTCTCGTTATAGCGGCGCCTCTCAACACTTATCCGGTTCTCCGTCCCTGCGAGCTCATCCTGAAGCCTGATGAAATTTTCATTTGCCTTCAGTTCGGGGTACTGCTCAACTACTACAAGTAGCCTGGAGAGAGCCGAGGACAATTCATTGTTGGCATTTATCTTGTTGTCTATGGTCGAAGCGCCTGCTACCTTTGAACGTGCCTCCGTTACCTTGAGAAAGACGCCCTCCTCATGGGCGGCGTAGCCCTTCACGGTCTCCACCAGGTTGGGGATCAGGTCGTACCTGCGCTGGAGCTGGTTCTCAACCTGCGCCCATGATGCCTTTACACCCTCATCCATGGTCACCAGACCGTTGTATGTGTTCTTCAGGTACAATAAAGGAATTACAATAATAACAAAAAGAACAGCCGCGATAATAAGCAAGATTTTTACTGTTTTACTCATATTACCCTCCAAGTTCATCTACAATCTTTGATAGTTTATGTATCTCATTCAGGTAATCCTTGAAGATCCTGTTAAGCTCCTTTTCATCGGGCTTGATCCTGCCCTCCCTGATATGAATGAGCTTCATGAATACGTTATTTTCAAGGCCGAATGTGCTGCATACGTTTAAAATCAACGATCTCCCGCCCTCCGCTGCATCAATATCCTTCATGAAAAGCAGTGCGTAGAATATCGCCATAAAGGCGTGGAGGGATTGGTTGATGATGCCTGTAAGCGCTGCCTTTCTGCCGGAACTCCCAAGATAGGCCTCCCTTAAAAGAAGGAGCTTGCCCTTGATCTCCCTTTCAGCCTGAAGCCTTAAAAATTCCTTTTTCAGGGGCAGCTCTTTTAAAACATCCTTGCCGTATACAGGGATATATCTCCTCTTAACATTGAGATATTCTATGGGAAACACATCCGTTGAGGTCTCGATATATATCTCCGTCAGAAAAAGCGGCACCGCAACATTCCTCTTTGCCCACTTTTTCACCAGCCCGAATGACCGTTCCGGATGACCTATTCCCTCCTCGGTCAGCACGACCATAAAGTTGATATCGGACTTTTCCGGAATGTACTCCTTCCCTGCCGCGCTTCCGTAAAGTATAATACTTACAAGGTCATCGCAATAGATGCCCTTATAGTCATTTACGATTTGATCAAAGATCTCTTTAGGATCCTTTGGTATCCTTGACATAACACCTCCTGTTAAAAACTGCCTCCAGCGCCGCCTCCCCCGCTCATGCCTCCGCCGAATCCTCCAAAACCGCCTCCCCCGGATCCACCGCCTCCGAATCCTCCGAAACCGCCTCCGAAACCTCCAAAACTGGAGCCCTTATGCTTATTGCCGGCCCTGTAACCTCCGCTTCCCATGAGTAAAGGAAGTAAAAGAAGCCGTGAAAAACCCCTGCCGCCAAATAATACAAAAAGGACAAATATTACAATAGGTAAAAAAGAGAACCGTGAAGCGCTCTTGGCTTCAGGACTGCTGACCCGGGCATCTCCCGTAAGCTCCACGCCG
>JBFYXR010000395.1:0-9312 GCA_041310455.1 Desulfobacteraceae bacterium
CAGCTCCTGCTTCAATACCGGCGTCCACATCCCTTCTAACCCCGCCTCAAGCATCACAGGCTGCACCACATTCGTAGGGCATACCTTCATGCACTCCCCGCACCTTATGCACCTGTCCAGAAACTCTTCCTCTGCAAGCGATCCCGGCGGCCTTATAAGTCCATCGTTGTAGGTCCTCCCCATGTCCAGGGGATTCCCCTTCATCAGCACCCCGCCTGCAAGCCCCACTACCGCCGCTCCAAGCACATTACGCCGCCCTATATCTATCCTCTTGTCCTTCGAAGGACTGAAGAAATCCGATATCCATTTCCCTATATTCATGATTTCACCTCCGGCGTCTTGAATTCAAACGTTATTGCCTTTGTCGGACACACCGAATGGCAGTTCCAGCAGTACACACACTCCGCAGGCCTCCAGCTCTCACTGCTCTGCGGCTCCGCTCCTCCCTGGCACTCTATCACGCATTCCATGCAGTTCCTGCACTTCTCCGCGTCCACATTCAGCCTCAGCATCGGGTTCTTCCCCACTATACCCAGCAACCCCCCAAGCGGGCATATGTACCTGCACCAGAACCGCGCCTTGAACAGGTTTAATACCAGCACCGCCCCGAACATTACTCCAAACAGCATGCCCCAGTAATAGTGCGGCTGGCCCAGCGTCAGAAAATACCCCCTCATCAGCCTGTATACAGGCTCGCTTACTGCCTTGAGTCCGATCGGGTTTACATCGTAGAACCAGTCAAATAACCCCTGGAACAGGGCGTTAACAGCAGGAAATACCGCCGTTGCAAAGGACCTGTACAGGAAGGAAAAGGGGTCAAGCCACCCCGCTATGTTTGCACCGAAAAATGACCCCACAAGCACTATAACCACTATATAGTACTTTGCCTTCTGCATCGGGGTGTAGCTCGCCTCTTTTATCTTGTCCTTCCTCTTGGAGCCTCTCCAGGAGGTAAACAGGTTGTTCAGCGTCCCCAAGGGGCACACCCACCCGCAGAACCACCTCCCGAATATAAGCGTCACAACCAGGGTGATAAGGGATAAAAGCAGCGCCGATGCAACCGCGTGGCCGCCCAGCCATACGGTAAGCATTATCAGCGGATCAAGATTGAAGAACATTCCTGTCGGACCGACAGTCCTGTTCTCAGGGTGGTACGCAAGCGCATAAAACAGATAGAAAAATATCACCAGGAACACGGCCTGTGAAAGCCGGCGCAGCCAGACCGGCAGCGACGTTTTACTCTTTGCCATTCGTTATATCCTCCTGTAGTAAAAAATAGTGTTAAATCAAAATATCATTCTTTTACCTTTATGTAATTAAAAGGTCAATTACCTAAACCAAAATATTATTCCTAAAAGAGATGATGCTGAACATGGGAAGCACTTTATAGATCCGGATGAACAATTTGTAAATTCAGGCAAATTTATTATAAATTAAAGGAATGCCATAAAAACAACTATAAATAATATAATATTATTTTTATATATAAATGATAAATATGACAATATTGTGCCCTAAATGTAAAATATTTGTAAAATGCCTTTCGCATGAAGGTAATTTTATCAATCGCCGGTTGAGTGTTTACCGGTTCAAACCGGCAAATCAAATAACACGCCGCTCCGATAAGAGACAGGAAAACTCCTGTCATGGAAAGAGGTCAGCCTGTTCATCCTGAATATGGTTTCATCCCCATCCTTAATCCCAATCCGAGTATTACCAGGGCAACTACCTGAATAAGGTGAAATACACCATTATGATCGAATGGAAAGATAATCTCTATATGGACGCCGCCGGCCTGCACACCTGCCGCCGCTATGTTCAGAAGGATCGCCGAAGAGACTGTAGCAGCCCCCTTCAAACGGCTGGTCACGGAAAGGAAAGAATAGATGGCCAGGGCGCAGATCAATGCAATGGCTTCATAGATAACGAAGATGATAAATGCGCCGTTGAAAAGGTGAACAAGCACAAAGAATAAAAAGCCCGACGCAACACCGGGCCAAACCAGGCGTTTAGCCGTATCCCTGCCGGCGAGATCATACAGTGCCCCCACTGCAAAGAGCGCAACGACGATACCGAGGCTTATATAGAGAGGCACCCAGAGCGCTTCACGGGTCGAATCCTGCATCTCTATCCCATGGGCAGCAGCCCCCGTAAAGGAAGAAAACGCCAGGAGGCCGAACACCCAGCACCACAGGGATGTTCTCCACCTGTCAGCCGCAGGGGCCTTCCAGAGGTATATCATGATGCAGGCACACTCGATGGCCAGGAGCATGTCCGTTGCGCTTGTTGTAAGTTCGGTTGGAGATTCAGTCAGCATCATAACAGCCTGCTTCTGATAAAACGAACGACAAAATATAACTGCTCATATTATTGTTCCAATGTTTCGGCGTTGATTTTTCCCTGTCTTTCATCGACTCCATATAACAGGGTTCCTCCAATGACAAAAAGGATTATGATAGATCCTATGCCCGCGCGTGACGCAAAGTTTTGCGAATAACCCATCCTGATTGCCAGAATGCCCACGATACCCATAAGAGAAGGGCCGATAATCGCGGCAAATTTCCCGAGCATATTGTAAAAACCGTAAAACTCCGCATCCTGATTCGGAGGAATCAAACGGGAATAGAATGAACGGCTTAATGCCTGAACACCTCCCTGAACCAGGCCGATGGCAATCGCGAGGACATAGAATTCAAACCTTTGCGTCATCAGCATTCCATAAATTGTCACACACAGATACACCGAGATCCCTATTAAAATAAGCTTCTTGACACCCCATTTCTCTCCAAGCCTGGCGTAGATTATCGCGCTGGGGAAACCGACAAATTGAGTGATTAAAAGCGCAAGGACCAGGTCCATGGAGGAAAAGCCTATTGACATGCCGAAGTCCACGGCCATGCGGATGATCGTGTCAACTCCATCAATGTAAAACCAGTATCCGACGAGGAAGATAAAAGTCTCGCGCAGTCTTCGAACCTTCCGGAACGTTCTGAGGACATCCTTGAATCCTGAAATAATGAGGCCTTCGCCCTTGTCTGTGGCCTTTTTATCTTCCTTTACCCATAGAATCAGAGGAACTGTAAACAGGCCCCACCAGAGTCCTACCGTCAGAAAGGAGTACATGCACCCCTCGGCCGCGCTTTCGAACCCGAACCACGCGGGTTTCTGGGTCATCAGGACATTCACTGAAAATAAAACGCCCCCTCCAAGGTAGCCGAAGGCATACCCCAGCCCGGAGATATAATCTATTCTCTTTTCGCCTGCAATCAGAGGGAGGAGGGAATCATAAAAATTGTTGCCTGCGTTAAAACCTATTATTCCTATACCGTAGAATATGGAAGCCGGGATCCATTGCCCCTTCTCCAGCAGGAAAAGCAAAGAGGTTGCAAGGACGCCGACATAGGCAAAAAAGATCAGAAATTTTTTCCTGTTTGATCCCCTGTCCGCAATAGCCCCGAGCACCGGCGCGGACAATGCAACGATGAGCCCTGTAATGGAATTGGTGAGGCCAAGTATGAAGGTTGAGAAATTAACATCAACATCAGCGCTCCAGAAACTTTTAAATAAAATCGGAAAAAATCCGGCCATGACTGTTGTTGCAAAGGCCGAATTGGCCCAGTCATACATGCACCAGCCCAGGATTGTTCTGCGGTCATTTTTTACAGGTATGTTTCTTTCCATAACAAACCGGAGCCTCTTCGGCCCACCATAACATAAGACATACTTCCGATAAAATAAGAAATCTCTAGTTTCCTGATCTTTCCATCTGGTCCGTCTTCTTTAATTCCTCTTCGCGAAGGACCCTTCTCAGTAGTTTGCCTGCCGCTGAAACCGGAAGCGTTTCACGGAATTCGATTTCCTTCGGACATTTATAGCCTGTTATATTTTCCTTGCAGAACTTATGAAACTCCTTCTCGCTGGCCTCTGCCCCGGGTTTGAGTTGAATAAATGCCTTGACGGCCTCCCCGGTGACAGGATCGGGCACCCCAATTACCGCCGCCAGTTCAACCTTCCTGTTGGTATATAAGATCTCCTCAACGTCTGAGGGATACACATTAAATCCGCTTACCTTTATCATATCTTTCTTGCGGTCCGTTATAAACAGAAACCCCTCTTCATCAAAATGGCCGATATCTCCGGTCAGAAAATAGCGCTCTCCGTCAATCCGGCAGAATATGTCCTCTTCTTTCCCGGCATTCCCCCAGTAGCCTGACATTACCTGGGGGCCGTTTACAGCAATCTCTCCATCCTCTCCCCGGGCCAGCTCCCTAAGGCCTGTTTCAACATCTAAAATTTTAATGTCTACATTCGGCAGGGGGAGACCGACTGATCCTGTTTTACGCTGTTCACGGTTCGTTGGATTCACGGTTATTACCGGTGATGTTTCGCTCAGACCGTAGCCTTCAAAGACAATGGCTCCGGTCTTCTCTTCGAACTGCCTTATCACCTCAAGGGGAAGCGAGCCGGCCCCGGAACCGCATGCCTGTATGGAGGAGAGATCAAATTTCCTGATCAGGGCATGAGTTATCAGCCTGGATAATATGACCGGCACTGCTATTACAATGGTAGCCTTGTACTTTTCAATAGACTTAAGCGCGTCTGTAAAAGGCGGGGTGCCTGATTTCGGGTCAGGGATGCAGATCAGGCTGGAGGCGGTGCAGCAGCTGAGAAGCATGGAGATTGTCAGCCCGAAGGCATGATACCATGGCAGAATGCCCAGAAAAGAATGGCTCCCTCCTTCAGTAATTTTTTTTGGCGCTTCACCCGGGCCTTGTGAAAGCCGAAGCCATTCTTCCATCATCATTACATCGGACATGAGATTGGAATGAGTCAGGCAGGCGCCCCTGGGAGTGCCTGTTGTGCCGCCCGTATAGAGGATCAGCCCATAATCATTCAAAGGATCTATTTCAGGGACTGCTGTTACGGGTGTTGAATCTTTAACAACATTGTTAAATAGAAAATGCCCTGATTCATGGTGTGAGGCCTTAGGTATACTGCCCGTGATCGAGCCAAGGAAGCCCCTTATGGGCGGAAGGCAGGACCTGATATCGCATATAACAACAGTCTGCACATCAGTCCCCTTGATGGCCTCCAGGGCGGTAGCATAGAACTTGATATGGTCCATGACAAAAACAGCCCTGGCGCCTGAATCGTTAAGCTGAAAATTAAGTTCCCTGGCTTTGTATGATGGATTGCATGTTACGCACACCGCGCCTGCCTTGAGTATTCCGAAAAATATTGCGGGATACTGCGGGATATTCGGCAGAAATATTGCGACCCGGTCCTGGGGTTTGATGCCTCTGGATATTAGAAAACCGGCTATCCTGTCAGCAGTGTCCTTTACATTTTTATAAGTTCTTCTGGCTCCTTTGAAAATAGTATAGGTGCTGTCAGGAAAGTCACGCGCTGCATCATCCAGGATTGAATACAGAGGTTTCTCATAGCCCTTTATTTCATGGGGCACGCCTTCAGGCCATTTATAATGATGCCATGTCTTGCCGGCCATAATTCCCTCCTGCGGAATGTAAGTTGTCTATCGCATGAAAGGCAGGTTCCTTCTCAGTGATAGTGACTCCCGCTTGAAAATCCCGGCGTTTGTGGAGGACATATTTTTTTTGAAGATTACCATACTATATTATTACAATATATGAAAGATTATTACTGTCCAAAACAATCTTAAACCATTATCTTATAGTCTTTAAGGAAAAACATTAATACCTCATCATGCCCGAAAAGCATGCCCCTGCGAAGGCAGGGGGCGGGCATCCAGCGGTTTTTTTCTTTAACTGCAAACTCTGGATTCCCGCCTTCGCGGGAATGACAGTTCCAGGTTCTCTATTAATATATTTAGCGAATAGGGCATCTTTATTTGCTCTCATAAGCAATTGCATTATTGTTTTGGACAAGATTGATGAAAGATCTGATTTCCCGCTTCAAAGATTCTCAAGCATCTTCATCCGGTTATTGATTTTGAGAATTATATCTCGAAATCCCGGATAAAAATCCGGAGTGCATATAGCCTGCCAGAGCAAAAGGCATGCAAGATACGGCAGGAAAAATGAGTATGTCCTGAGGATGATAGGGTTATTCCGAACTTGTCAGGGCAACTTTTATTGCGGACAGGGGCGCAATGTAAAAATTTGTTTCACCCTGCCCCAACTCAATATTTATTCGTACTATGTCCTGAAGAATAATATTGAAAATCAATTGTCTATCGATTTATAATAATTAAAATTAATTAATGCCGAGGGAGGATAATAAGAAATGAAGGTCATTCTTGCAAGATGCCTTTTCGTAATGGCTATTATGTTAGGGGCATCAAACGGCGCCTATGCAGAAGGTCCAAAGTTTGCTTTAATTATCGGAAACGGCAATTATGCTGAACTGAGCAAGCTCAGCAACCCCGCAAACGACGCCACGGATATTGCCGACAAACTGAAAAACATAGGTTTCCAGGTTGAATTGCTTACAGATGCAGACCTCCCTACAATGGAAGAGGCAACGTTGAGTCTCGGCGCCAGATTATCAACCGCGAAGGATGCCATAGGATTTTTCTTCTATGCCGGACATGGGGTTCAATCGAACGGCATCAACTACATGATCCCTGTTGATGCCCATATACCGTCTGATAACTATCTAAAGACCAAGGCCCTTGCCGCGCAGGAGGTCCTTGACACCCTCCAGTCTGCAAATAACAATCTTAATATTGTCGTGCTTGATGCCTGCCGTGACAACCCCTTCAGCTGGGCGCGCTCAGGCAACAGGGGATTGGCAGTAGTGGGCAATCAACCGCCGGGGAGCATAATCATTTATTCGACAAGCGCAGGATCCGTTGCATCGGATGGTAAAGGAAGGAACGGGCTTTTTACAAGCGAGCTGTTAAAGAACATAGACGCGCCCGATGTTGAAGTCAAGGAGGTCTTCAATCGCACAGGCAAAAACGTTGTAACTGCCAGCAATAATAAGCAGGTGCCTGCGATATATAGCCAGTTTTTCAACACAGCGTACCTGAATGGGTCATCAGGTGATATTATCAATCAGCTATCAAATTTATCGATAAATCCCGAACCGGTTATAGGCCAGGTGATGATTAAGACAGGCGGCATTAGAGTAAACGTCTTAACCGCAGGGAAAATGCAATTTATGGAAAATGACATTGACCTGCCTGCCGGGGCGGTCTTGCCCATAACCAATGTAAAGCCGGGGCACTATGACCTGATCGTTAAATACAGCGACGGCAATACAGAGAGCAGGTCAATCGATGTTGTTTCCGATCAGACAATAGATGTAGCGTTTACCTATAAGGCCGTTGGAAAGCAGTTGAGAGATGACAAAAACCGGGGCAGTGAATTGGAATCAGAAACGGAGCCTGCCGCCAATGAGGTTCTCTCTGCACCATTAACCTATACCGCCGGCACGGCCGAGTATAATAAAAAAGTCCGTCAACTCAAGCAGGACCTGGAGAGCGGCAGGATCACGCGCGCGGAATATAACCAGGCCGTGCGCAAGGCAAAACAGGAATATCTTGAGAATAAATAGGCGCTTCGACAATACAGATCAATTCAAAGCCTGGTCCCTTTTCCCGGAAATAGCGATCCCGGCAGCAGCAAATTTAAAGGAATATCGAATGAAAATATCTGTATGGGCAATCGTACTCACAGCTACGTTTCTTCTGGCACTCACCCCGGGGGGCGGCGTGCAGGCTCAGGCGCGCAGGACCGGGGCCATCACCGATCAGGCGGCCTATGAAAAGGTCCCTTACAAATCGAACCTCGTCCGGGGTCTTTCCATGCTCCCTTCCAGGGCATCGGTCAAGCAATACGCCCCATACAGCAACGATCAGGGGGATTATGGCACCTGCACCGGATGGGCGTGCGCCTATTCAGCGACAACGATCATCTACGCGAAATTGAACGGATTGACTGACCGGGACAAGATCACCCGATCTGCGTTCTCCCCCGGTTTTGCCTACAGGGAGAGCTTTGCAGAAAAATTTATCGGCTGCACCAACCCTCAGGTCATTTCCTACGTGCTCTCAGCGATCAAGGAAAAAGGAGTGCCGTTTTTCTCGGACCTGGACTCTCTTTGTCCTGCCACGATCTCCACGGACTCATTCGAAAAGGCAAGGTCCTTTTCTATCCTGGGCTATACCCGTCTTGCCGCCCCGAATGACAACAAGACCGTTCTGGTGCAAAAGGTAAAAAAGATGGTCTCGGAAATGAAACCTGTGGTCGTGTGTTTTTATGTGGATGACGCCCCGCAAAAGGGTTGCTTTTACAATATTAACCGGGACTTCATCTGGATTCCGGACAGGAGTGTGAAGCCGGTCGCAGGTCACGCCATGACCGTTGTCGGCTACGACGATTCTTACGGCGGCGGGGCGTTCGAGGTCCAGAACAGCTGGGGCAGAAGCTGGGGGAATGACGGCTTCTTCTGGATGCGCTACAGCGATTTCGCCGACTACGCACGGGAGGCGTATGAATTGCTGGAGAATCCCGAGATGGTGAACCCCGAGGGCGCGCAGCTTTCGGGCGCCCTCACCATACAGAAGAGCGACGGACACTCGCCCGAGGTGCTTTGGAACGGCTCGATGTATGTCGTACAGGAGGACTTCCCGAGCAGGACCCGGTTCCGGCTGTATCTGGACAATAATGAGCCGGCATTCGTCTACCTTGTCGGGGTAGACACCGCATGGAAGACGTACCGGTTATTCCCCAGCAACGAATCGATGAGCCCGGCCCTGACGTACAAACGGAATCAGGTTGCCCTGCCCGGCGAGGATCTGTACATCCAGACGGATAAAAATCCGGGGGAAGAGAGGATCGTCGTTCTGTATTCGCTTCATGAGCTCGACTTAAAGGCCATTGAAAATGCCCTTCAGAACGAATCGGGGACCATCGCGATGAGGCTCAACGCACTTCTGGGCAATGCGCTTGTGCCCTTTGATCAGGTAGCCTATGAAAAAAATACGATGACCTTCAAGGCAAAGGGAAGGACAAATGGCGTTGTTGCGCTTCTCGTATCCATCAACCACACACCCTGAGGCGAATGCCTTCGTAACTGTCAGGTTGACCGGGCTCTTAATTATATAACTGTTAATATTGTGAAAAAATAATGATTTATCCAGAGGAGTAGAATATGGGAAAAGAATCAAGGTTGTTTTTATTCCTGTCTCTGTGTGTATTTATGGTAGTTGCCGCTGTGTGTCCTTCCGGCGCGCAGGACAAGAGGGTAAGGGCAAAGATAGGGATCGAGATCAAATCAGGGGACCAGACCAGAAGCGCCAGGTCTCAGGATGATATCAACGTAAGT
>JBFYXR010000396.1:0-6771 GCA_041310455.1 Desulfobacteraceae bacterium
TATACTCCATGTAAAACCTGTAGAAGGCGGCGAGGATCAAGGAATGGGTTATCTCGCCTTCTTTGATGAGCTTCGGTATCTCTTTAAGGGGCTTTATGACTATCTCGATATCCTCCTTGTCATCCAGTTCCTGCTTTCCCGCAAGATAAACGTCCTTTGCCAGAAATGTATGGCAGATATTATTGAATACGGCAGGATTTGATTGAACGCTGCCGAGATGGATCATCTCCTTGGACCTGTAACCGGTCTCCTCATATAATTCGCGGACAGCAGCCCCTTCAGGTGAATCTTCCTGCTCCATTATCCCTCCAGGTATCTCAAGGGTAAAGCCCCTTATGCCGTGGCGATACTGGCGGATAAGAATTACATCCTCTTCCGGAGTAAGAGGTATTATGTTGATCCAGTCGGCGGATTCAAACACATAAAAATCATGGGGGATATTGGTGCGCGGTGAAATCGCCCTGTCCGTGCGCATGCTAAAAAATTTTACGAACTCATTACGTTTGCTTGATATTATTTCCCAGGGTTTTAAAGCCAAGATTTCCTCCTTGGTATGAAAAAATTTTATCACGAAAACACGAAATAACGAAAACACGAAAATGTAATTAATAGCTGAAAGAGAAACAAATTAACGCATAGCTTTTTTTCGTGTTTTTTAAGTTTCGTGCTTTCGTTATAAAGGTTTAAAAAAACATTGAAAACACCAGCCTGTAAAACCTGCCGGTAAGTATGTAAAATCGCCTGAATACTCATTCCTCAAAAAACTTCCTCACATCACTCAACTCATGTGTTACAGGCATATCCGGGAGGCTTTCAAAGAAAAGGCGGCCATACCTGCTCTTTATTATCCTGTTGTCCAGTATGGATAATACGCCTCGGTCCGACCTTTTTCTTATGAGCCTCCCCAGCCCCTGTTTAAGCTGTATGATGGCTGACGGCAGCTGGTACTCCATGAAGGGATTTCCCTCCCTTTCCCCTATGGATGTGATCCTTGCCGATACAAGCGGGTCTCCGGGTGAATCAAAAGGAAGCTTGTCCACTATAAGGCAGCTCAGGGATTCTCCAGGGACATCCACCCCCTGCCAGAAGGAGCCGGTGGCAAGGAGCACCGAATGGGTGTCTCTGCGGAATTCCTCGAGCAGCGCGGATTTTGGAGCGTCTCCCTGCCGAAGCACACTGTAGGGCAGGGCACCCTTGATCCTGTTGTAAACCGTGTTCATGTTGGAGTAGCCAGTAAACAGGACGAGCGCCCGGCCTGATGAGATTTCAAGCATCTCCCTGATCCTGGCCGATGCCATGGCGGCGAAATCAGCAGCGTTCGGCCCGGGCAGATCCAGGGGGATATAGAACAGGCTCTGCTCCGTGAAATCAAAATGTGACGGATAGATACCCTCCAGTGCGTCTTCCGGGATGCCCAGCCTGGACCTGATATAATCAAACGTCCCGTTTGTGGAAAGGGTCGCGGAAGTGAATATTATAGTGTTTATGCCCCCATAGAGGTCCTCCCTCATGGTGTCGGATATATCAAGGGGGGAGGAATGGAAGGTGATGCCCCTTTTTTTCCTTTCGTACCACTTGAGCCGGCCCGGCACGTGATAGGAAAATACCATTTCAATGGACTGCATCAGTCCTTCCGCCCTGATTGAGATGATCTGCCCGGTCTTCTGCCGCACATTGTTCAAGGCCTCACGGATATCCCTTGCAGGCCCCTCATTGATCATGGCAAGATCCTGCTCCGTTATCCTTGCCTTATCCTCTGACAGCGCGAAGATCCTCTGAAGCCTTTCCGCCCCCTCCCTGATAATATTCAGCCGATCGCTGATTTCCCTCCGCGCCCCCTTTTCCTTTATCTCCTTTTCAACGTCCTTGGCAAAGTCCTGAAGCTGGCCGCTGCTAACGCTTTCACCGAAATAATTGACGGCTGTCTCCTCAATCTTATGGGCCTCATCAAATATAACAGCCTGGAAGCGCGGTATGATCTCGCCGAATCCGCCCCGTTTGACCATAAGGTCGGCAAAAAACAGGTGATGGTTCACAATTATAATGTCCGCCCGCGCCGCCTTCCTGCGCAGCTCGTTCAAAAAGCAGTCCTTCATTTGAGGGCATTCCATGCCAAGACACTGATCGGATGTAGATGAGATCGCGTCCCAGAGGGGGTCGTCGTCAGAAAGCCAGTCCAGTTCAGCCCTGTCCCCTGACTCTGTCTTTTTAAGCCATTGTTCAATACGCCCCCTGGCGTCCTTTCCTGCGGCAGCGATAAGAGAGGGCTGGATGAAATGCTGGTTGTACCTGTGCAGGCAGATATAGTTTTTTCTTCCCTTCATCAGGAGCGTCTTAAGTTTGATCCCGAGGCTCTCAGTAATGAGAGGAACAACCTGGAAGAATATCTGTTCCTGGAGGTTTTTGGTCCCTGTACTTATTACTGTCTTTTTCCCGCTGATGATGACAGGGACAAGATATCCCATGGTTTTGCCTGTCCCGGTTCCTGCCTCTATGATGGCATAGGAATCCTGTCTCAATGCCCGCTGGATGAGCTGGGCCATCTTTATCTGGGAAGGGCGGAATTCAAAATCATGGATAGCCGCCGACAGGCTTCCATCCCGGCCCAGTATATCTTCTATTGAAAGTGAATGGCTTGTCATGCCCGGAATATAGTTACACGGGAGAATTACGTCAATCACTAATAATTCTCAGCATATCCGGTTAGGATTTTGCATTAGCATGCATCCTCGTCATGGGAGGTCCAATTTTTTAAATTGAAATGGATCGTATGCAAAATTCCGGCAAAAGGTGATCTAAAGCGGGCGGGTATGATCAATAATATCTGCCGGGACCTCAACCCCTATAGCATTTGAGGTCCCTTTCCGCCCGCTTTACAGGCTTGATTCTTAATCCTCAGCAGGCCGCGCCATTTCAATTTAAAAAATTGGACCTCCCATGACACCTGTGCCGGTTACTACTCCTTGCAAAATTCTAACCGGACATTGCTGAATAATTCTATAAAATTCACAGTCAGTGGCAGCAGGCTAACCGCTTTAAAAAATGGAAAATTCATAATTTCTACAGAAACTTAAAGTAACAACGCCTTGAAATATTTTTTATTGAGTTTTTATTTGTTTTTTGTTATAAAACATGCAATAAAGAAAATGAAGACAATAGGTAACATAGAATAAAGGCATATAAAAAGGAGGTTTCCATGGAAAAAGAGATATTGACCATCGAAGAGGCTGCGGAGTACCTGAAGATTGGAAAGAGGTCCATCTACAAGCTTGCAAAAGACGGAAAGATCCCCGGTAAAAAGGTCCTGAATAAATGGCGTTTCGAGAAAGACAGCCTCAGGGCCTGGGTGAGCGGGGAAGTAAAGTAGAGGGGAGACCGCCCCTTATTGCCTGGCTTTTTATTGATCGTTTTTTAACTGTTTGTTGCTGACCATAGCTCCCGGGGGCATTAGACTGATATGTCCTGTGTCGGCCGGGCGGGCGTCTGCCTGTTCTATGAGTAGACTATAAAGCTCCATGCTAAAAGAGGTGTGGGGCTTTATTGATTCAAAAGGTATTCCAGGGCGAGAAAGAGACTTACAATTGCAAGTGAGGCCTTTATGATCCTTGCCGGGAAATGCCTCTGCATAGCTGCCCCGAAATATATCCCCATAAAACCGCCCAGCCCGAACAGTATTCCCAATGCAAAGTCAGGAGAGATTAAGACGCCTGCTTCTTTATAAAAAGGCGCCAGTATGGAATAAAACAGGACGCCGGCAATCGATGTTATAAAATTTCCCATCAAGGTGGCTCCGGCGATGGTGTAAACGGGCAGACCGAAGAATGTCAGAAGAAAGGGTGCAACAATGGCCGCCCCGCCGATCCCGTATGCACCTCCCACTATCCCTATTATAAAAGTGAAGGAAAATAAATATATGACATTAAGGGAAAATGTTTCCCCATAAAACTCGTAGGTGTACCTTCGCCATGAGAGATTTACAGTCCTTACAGTTCTGCATTTTTCATGATCGTGTCTCTCGCCCGAAGGGTCAGGGTTGGGTTTTTCCCGGAAATCCGTTTCAAGGGCGAGGGCCTTCCGGATCCTGCTGCCGGCAAAGGGGGTAAGGTCATAGAACATCCGGACAGCAAGGTATAAAAGCACTGCACCTACAAAATACCTGAAGTCATTGATGTCTGAGAGATACCTGATCCTTATTATTACCCCGATAAAAATCCCGGGCAGAGTTCCTGCCGTAATAAGCCACGCGAGCGGCCATGCCATCCTGCCTTCCTTTATGTACCTGCATATCCCGCCCGGCACTGCTATTATGTTATATAAAAGGTTTGTCGAACTGGCGCCGGGGCTGGTATAGCCAAGTATGCTTATCTGGAAGGGGAGAAGCAGAAAAGAACCTGACACCCCTCCCATGGAAGTAAAGAAGGATATTATGAAGGATACGGCGATGGGGATTGCAGGATTTACATCTACCCCTGAAACAGGGAAATGCATGTTTTCTAACCTCCTTCTTTTATTGACCAGAGGGACAGCCCCGTCTCCCGGTCAAATCCCCGCTCAAACGCCGGGCCTTCCAGGACTTCAATCACGCATTCACAGGCAAAGACAATTGTACCCTGAGCAAGGTGACCGCCGTAGGCCCTGCCTGTGGAGTCTGCCAGGGTCACATGGGCGTGCACAAAGGGGCTGTTGTCCTTTATTGAGATGTTGCCGGTGAGATTTGTAATCTCCAGGGGTTCATCGATATTGTAATATCCATATTCCCGTTTTTCCTGGTCGTAAAAGCCGATGCGAGCCCTGGTCACAGCCCCGATGGCCTCTACGCATCCCAGCCGGATATCCCTGTCAGTGCATATCCCTGTTATTTCATCCAGGAGGTCTGCCCCGTGCCTGAGCCTGCCCATCAGGACATTTGTCTTTTTTATTTCCTTTAAAAATCCCATCTTTCTTTTTCCTTTATTTTCTTCATCACTATTCAGTAGCCGATGCAAGATCGGCGAAGGTGAAAGGCCTTCCATGTCCGGGGTAAATCAACTTTGCATCGGTCCGTTTTAATATTTCAAGACTCTTATGGAGCTCTTCCTCGTTTTCAATGAGCGGGGGAAACCCGGGATGAAATCTGTTGGACAGGGTGTCGCCCACAAATAGCCGTCCGTAATCGGTCAACAGGGCTATGGATCCCTTGGTGTGGCCGGGAGTGTGAATAATCTTTACGGTCAGGCCGTACAGGCTTATCACCTGGCCGTCTTCAAGAAGTATGTCGGGCTGGAACGTGGTAAATCCCTTGATTGCCCGTCCCCCTATCCACATAAGCAGCCTGCCCATAACGCCCTTTATCTTCCGCCTGACCAGGATGCCTGTTTTAACCATGTCCACGTCACCGGCGTGCATGGCTATCTTTGCCCCGTATTTGCTCTGGAGTTCGGCGCAGTTGCCGGCATGATCGAAATCGCCATGGGTGACGATGACCAGCTTGAGCCTTTCCGGGAGGCAGCCCGCCTGGACCAGGTCATTTTCCAGCTGCGGCCACTGCCTGGGAACGCCGGTGTCAATGAGGATGCAGCCGTCAGCGGAATGCAGCAGGAACGCGTTTACAAATCCAAGATTAATAACGAGCGGTTCTTTCTCCATATCTGGATACCACCTTGATATTAATCTTTTTGATTGCCGCGGACATAATTTTCCGCCATGCCGCAGGAAAAATGGAAGATAGGCCTGTCAGCGCGGCGTATGTGCATGGGACAGTGTTTAAGCCCTTTCGGGACATAGACGATGCAACTTTCGGTGAGAGTAAGCTTTTCATCTTCAATCCAGAACTCTACCTCTCCGTTCAGGGCCTTCGGGTTTTCAGGGTCCATGCCAATATAGGCCAATACCTCGTCAAATTCGTGGGTATGAGTCTTTGGGGAGTACTGTGTGGGTTTGTGAAACCAGTTGCACTCCATGTAGAAGGCGCCTTTTATAATGCTGTCGTCCATCCAGAGGAGAGGGGTCATTACATCAGGTTCGTCCATTACTTCATGATTTTTTGGTGTCGGCTTTGGCTGTGTGATGATGTATTTGTCAAATTTAGAGCTCATACTTTTTTCATCCTTTTTTTATAATATTTCAAAAGTTATCAGGAAAATCTTTAACATTTTATCGTACTAAGTAGATTTCCTCCTCTTCTCAGGGGGAGGACAGGAGGGGGTCTGGAGAGATCAATATGTTTGTACCAAGCCCGGAAGACCCCACCTTAATCCTCCCCTCGAAGGGGAGGAGACACTTAAAACATCGATCCCTTGAATCCTTATTGTAGATCAAGCTATTTTGGTGTTGATCCTTGACATAAAAAATTTTATCAACCTGCGGTGATTCCCCCGTCAACAGAGATTGCCTGGCCTGTTATAAAGGAGGCGTCGTCCGAACAGAGCCACAGTGTCGTATTTGCTATCTCCTCAACCCTGGCGATCCTTCCCATGGGTAGTCCCTTGTCCAGCCCCTGTTCGGGAGTGCAGGACCTTATGTTTTCCAGCAGAAGTGTACCATCCGTTGGGCCCGGACAGACGACGTTGATGCGGATGCCTTTCTCTGCATATTCAAGTGCTGCCGTCTTGGTCAGCCCTATAAGGCCGGCCTTGCTGGCAGCGTAAGCCCCGAAGTTGGGAATAAATTTAAGGCCGCCTATGGACGCCGTGTTTACTATTGAGCCGCCATGTCCCTGCCTGAGCATCTGGCGGATCTCGTGCTTCATGCAGAAAAAAGCGCCCTTGAGGTTGATGTCAATGGTCTTGTCCC
>JBFYXR010000400.1:0-2527 GCA_041310455.1 Desulfobacteraceae bacterium
TATAATTTTTTATTTTTCGAAGATGACTTGAACTAATAATTACAGTTGAATAATCAAAGACTGAATTATATGCAGTAATTTGTCTCTCTAATCTATTTAATGAATCCTTTTCACCTTTTATTTCATATCCTGAAAAACTATTGTTTAGAACAGCAATATCAGCTCTATAATTACCAAACTGCAAACCTAGTTCATCTATTACAAATGTATTATTATCGAGATGGGATTTATTTAAGATATTCGTGTGGAAGCATTTTCGAATTTTAGAATCATTAAGTACCATAAAAGTACTTTGGCCCCTCAGTAATTTAATATCTCACAGAACACTATCAATGTCAATGAACAGAAAAATCAATCCAAATCCTCCCTTAATATATTGGCTTGCCGTTTGTGATTATGTCTTTTCTTTGTACAAGACTATAAGGTTTTCTTGCCATAATACCGCCGCGCTAAATGCCTTTTACCTTCATTATTTTTTTCGAGGAAAAGTAGTTTTTTGAACTTTTGTTACCCTGCTTGGCACCCTAGAAGGTCGTCTATTAAAGGCCAAGATAGGAGCGTTTATATTTCTCCTTTCAAGGAAAGTAAATAAAATGTGCTGTCGAGAGGACTTGTCTTCCTCTAACAGCCATCCCGGCTGTTCGCTCCAGGCTGTCTCGCTCGCTTCCGCCGCCGTCCATGGCGGCTCATCCTCCCTTCGGGAGGCGCTCGCTGGGTTCAAGTCCTTCAGAATATAAAAAAACCGCACCTCATGTGCGGTTTTTTGCTGTCGAGAGGACTTGAACCTCCACGGGGTAACCCCCACCAGCCCCTCAAGCTGGCGTGTCTACCAAGTTTCACCACGACAGCGGTAATTTTTAGGAAACCATATACTACTGATAGCCCCTGCTTTTGTCAAGGGAATTGGATACAGGCAGGCCGAAAACCGCCGGCCTGCCCCAATCCGGCCTATTTCTGAAACGCCTTCTCCAGTATTTCCTGCTTGGGCGGTTTGGTCAGAAGGCTCACCACCGGAACCACAATAAATGGAGCTATCATGGCAATTGACGAAGCTATGGGCGCCACCTTAGAACTCGCTCCCATTAGGATATAAAGACCAAGGGCCAGGACTACACCCGTGATCATTCCAGCCCAGACAGCGGGCTTTGTGGCGCGCTTCCAATACAGGCCGAAGAGATATGGCGCCATGAACGCACCCGCAACGCTCCCCCAGGAAATGGACATGAGCGTGACAATTACATCTATCTTCATGCTCGCGACGAGGAACGAAAGTCCGATGAACACGGCGCTGAATATGCGCATCAGGAGAAGCGTCCGCTCCTTTGATACCTTTGGATTGATCTGGCCCTTGTAAAGGTCAATAGTGACGGCCGAAGACGAAACCAGGACCAGCGAAGCCAGCGTAGACATGGAAGCCGAGAGCACAAGCAAAAGGATTACTGCGCCCATCAGCTCCGGCAGATGTGCCGCGATCATAGTGGGAATAATCCTGTCCGCGGATGGTGCCCCTGCGTCCATGGGCAGGGTCTGCGGGGTGTAAAAGAGGTGTGTCATGGCACCAGTGAAATACGCGGCAAAAACGATTATAAGCGAGAAAACCGTGGTTACAATTGCGGCTCTCGGTATCCGCTTTTCGTCCTTTATTGAGTAAAACTTCTGCACCATCTGCGGCAAGCCCCATGCCCCGAAAGAGGTCATGAAAACAACGGAAGCTATGGTTATGAGGTCCGGTTGTTTTTCAATAGGTATGTTCTGGGCATAATTGACCGGGATCTGCGTAAAGACCTGTCCGAGCCCTCCAGCCTTGTCCATGAAAATCACGACCATGGCGATGGCGCCGCCGATCATGAGAATTCCCTGGATAAAATCATTCAGGGTAACTGCGAAATAACCGCCCAGGATGAGGTATAGCCCGGTGACAGCTATCATGATCAAAAGGGCTATCTGGTAGGGTATGTGGAAATATGCCTCAAATAGATGCGAAAGGCCCTTGAAAACCGATGCCGAATAAGGAATCAGGAAGATGAAAATGATCACGGCGGACATTATCTTCAGGCCTTGTGAATCATATCTTTCCTTGAAAAACTCCGGCATGGTCATGGAATCCAGGTTCTGGCTCATGCGCCTGGTGCGTTTGCCCAGTACCAGCCATGCGGCGAGTGCGCCTATGAACGTGTTTCCCGCGGCGATCCAGAGCGAGTTAAATCCAAATGCCCACCCTTGAGTTCCGGCAAATCCAATGAATAGCACGGCGGAAAAATAAGTGGTGCCGTATGCGAAGGCTGATATCCATGGACCAAGTGTCCTGCCACCAAGGAAAAAGTCGGAGACAGTGTTTGTCTGTCGCATCCCCCAAACACCAATAACGGTCATTAGAACAAGAAAACCCACAAGAATGATGATTGCAGGCACAATTTTCCTCCTCTATTAATTGCGACATTATAGACATATAGTATCCCGTTTGTATATGCCGGGACAAATAAAAATCCTGGATTTGCCAGAAACAGGAAATTTAATAGCGCGGGTT
>JBFYXR010000401.1:0-5665 GCA_041310455.1 Desulfobacteraceae bacterium
GATAATTCGTCATATGAATACGACACATTTTTATCCGATGCGCTGTTAAAGCCGCTGAAATAAAGTTTATCATTATATTCCATAAGATACTCAACATTGGAATAGTCATCTGAGTCGTCAGGAAAAAGACCCTGGGGCTGATTTGATCCGTCATATTTCCACAGTCGCCCTGCCTGAACAAAATAAAGCACATCGTTTATAATCAGTTTATCGGTGATTAATGAATCAAGTTCACATATCTCATTGATATTCCCTGTTTCAGCTATTTCAAATAATTTAAGTTGAAAAATATTTTTACATCCCTCATAAGCCGTAAACAGAAGGCTATTGTTAAACAATATGAAATTTTCCGGAGCCCCTTCATTTAAATCACATACCTTAAAACAATCCTCTCCTTCACATATAATATCTGTGTTGTAATCACATGGATTGTCAACACCATCATTCTCATTGTCTGATCCTCCATCTCCACCACCTGTGGCAACGATAAAGACAAATCCCAAAACAATTATGAATCCAAGAAAAGCCTGCCGTATTGGTTTATGTATTTTTTTAAGCTTCATGGCTGCTCCTTGTTGTTTTTCAGAAATTTCAGATCATATTTTTTCACAAACAATACAGATTAATTCTTCATCAGTTCAAGACTTTTTTATTTAACTTAAATGGTTGCCGCATTCTCACACGTATCCCTTTTGATTGGAAACACTGAATCGACCAATATCCTGACCTCATCAAGCCACTGCCTTCGCTGGTCCTCCGTGCTTGTGATAACGATGCTGAAGGTCCTGCGATAAAATTCGCCTACGCCGCACAGGCCGAAAATACAGTTCTTCCATATCGTCTCAAGGGGGTCTCCGAATATCCTTCTTTCTCGTTCCGGTTCCGTATTCGATGTATTGAATACGATTGCAGCCCCGGCCTGCAGCAGGCCGTTAGGTATGCCCTCCCCTGAATCGCCTTCTAGAAATTCATAGGCAACCCCGGGGCGGATTACCCTGTCTATCCAGCCTTTCAGTATCGCCGGCGGCTGGCCCCACCAGTCAGGGTGAATGATAATAATGCCGTCGGCCTGCCTTATCTCCTCACAATAGTCTTTGATGGATTCCGGCAGAAGTGCCCCTGAAGGAATCTCCCCTGCATCGAGGACCGGATCAAAGTCCTCATTATAAAGGTCATGAAAGAAAACAATATGCCCATCCTTTATGAGCTGTTGAACTGCTGTTCGTGCAATTGCATGGTTGAAACTTTCGGGGTCAGGATGTGCGAGTATAACTGATACCTTCATAATAACCTACAGAATAAGATTTTTGATTGTCATGTTTTCAATATCGATCCTGCCCATATTCCACTCCGGATGGATGATCATACGCCTTTGGTATAAACGGCGGAATCGGGCAATCAAGAAAGTCTGCAATCAATCGAAGCATATCTGCCTCATCAACCGTTAAAAGCGAATCTGCACTCGCGCACGCTATACAAGCCTTCAGAACCTTCTTTTTAATCTGAGGAGAGGCCATCGTAAGTCTTTCAAGAGAGCTGTCTAGGGCGCTCAGCCCGCATTTCTCTCTGGCTAGTATCGATGGACTTCCCCCAATTTTGAGCTCCTCTATTCCTCTGCGGAAGGACTCCTCTGATATGGAATATTCGGCGTTGCTCCGCCATGCAAGGATTGATAACAGCAGAAAACAGTCAACCTGTACCTGGTCAATCAAACTGTATCTAACGGGAGGAGGCGCGACCCTTTTAAACGAAGGTTCAAGGTGATGAATAATCGTGCGCTGCAATACATATTCAAAAAGGCTGATCTTTTTATCCGCCTCAATAAGGTTTTTCAGGTTCTTCAGGAACATTTCATACTGGGCCGGCGAGAGAAGTTTCAAGGCAGGTATTGCAAGGCCGGCAAGGGGTAGCCGGTATTCCCTGTTGATTGTATCAATGACAGGGGCAAGCGATTCAGCCGATTTAATGACCGCCGGATCAGATTCCTCAATTAATTTTTCGAGCTGCACCTTTCTCACATCTTCTTCCGGGTTCAGCAGCAGACAATAGATAATCGCCCTTGCGCCGAACGGCTCCCGCACGGCTTCCGCCGCCCTGGTCGGCAGACAGGAAATCACCTGAGCCGCAAAATCAAGGTGACCTGCCTGGGGATTCCCGGCAATAGACGTGAGCATCTCAGGAGGGAAGCTGATGTCAGCCGCTTCACCCGATGAAGGACAGGCCTGTGATGCCAGTGATGATATGCCTGGTGCTATTGATTCCTGAACAAACTGCTGTGCCTTGGCATCCTGTTTAAAGTCTTCTGTCATCAAAGACGCATCAATCCTGCGTATGCGTTCTTCAATGGGCGGGTGGGTTGCCAGGAGATTCATAAAGGGGGTTCCAAGCCCGTTCCCAAAAAAAGATGACTCGCCTCTTCCGTGTGCAGGTTCTTGATTTTTGATCCGGCATCATGGGAAGCTATCTTTTTAAGCGCACCCCCTATGCCGGACGGATTTCGAGTAAACTGCACTGCAGAGGCATCACTCAGAAATTCCCTCTGCCTTGACACTGCGCTCTTTATGAGTTTCCCGAAAAAGACACCTATGTATCCGACTGCCATTATGATTAGGCCGGCTAAAACAATCGCTCCGCCTCCTCCTTTTTTGCCGCTCGACCTCACCCTTACGTTGCCGCTGCTGCTTCCGCGTACAATAATCCTGCCTAAGACGGCAATGACAAGAATACCGGCAATAATCCCCATGAGGCGTATATTCAGCCGCATATCACCGTTAAGTATGTGGCTGAACTCATGGGCGATTACACCCTGAAGCTCATCGCGTGAAAGCTCTTTCATGCACCCCTGTGTTACAGCGACAACAGCGGTTCCCGGTGTATATCCGGCGGCAAAGGCATTAATCCCCGCTTCGTTTTCCAGAACATAAACGGTTGGAACAGGAACGCCAGAGGCGATTGACATCTCCTCGACAACATTCAGGAGCCTTCTCTTGTCAGGGTCGGTTGTATTGGGGTCAACCGGAACACCTCCCAGCATCTCTGCAACAGCCGAGCCCCCCTTTGACAGGGCCGCGATCTTGAAGGCGCTTCCGAGGAGGATAATTAAGATCACCGCACCGGAAACCATCATGAAAAGCTGAGGATTCCAAAAACCGGTCCCTGATCTGCTAAAATTCATCCCTGCGATGACCAGGGCTGCGTACACCCCTGCAATCAGGAATAGGACGGCAAGGATAAAGTAAAGCGTCAGGATCACAGTTTTTCGTCTTGCATTATCCTGACTTTCGAAGAAGTCCATGGTTCTGCTGTTCGCGGTCACAATCTGCCCCCCGGATCACGTTAAAATTTAACTTTCACGGCTTCACGTTCTTCGGAAACTGTGATCTCGAACAGGACCGCCTCAGTGAAACCGAAGGCTCCGGCAATAATTGAATTGGGGAACTTCTCTCTTCCGATGTTATAGGCCATGACCGAATCATTGTATGCCTGCCTTGCAAATGCGATCTTGTTTTCAGTGGACGAAAGCTCTTCCATCAGTTGTGACATGGTCTGGTTAGCCTTCAGGTCGGGATATGCCTCGGCAAGTGCGAAAAGCTTTCCCAGCGCGCCGGTAAGTGCACCCTCGGCCCCGATCAGGTTCTTGATTGCAGCAGCATCTGCGGGATTTGCGGCTGCCCTGGCATTGGCGGCGCTGGCCTGATTCCTTGCATTAGTGACGGCCTCAAGTGTTCCGCGCTCATGCGCAAGATAGCCCTTAGCGGTCTCCACAAGATTCGGGATAAGGTCGTAACGCCGTTTTAACTGAACGTCAATCTGGCTGTAGGCGTTCTTAAAGCGGTTCCTTAAGGTCACCAGGTTGTTGTATATGCCTATACAGGCCATGACCAGGGCTACAATAATTACAAGAACAATAATAAGTGCTATCATTTTTTTGTTCCTCCTTTGTTTTAAATTTTTCTTAATATTTAGGTTTCCGTTTTACTGCAAAAAGCTTCTCTATTTCTTATATTGATATCTCACCAATAAGAAATGTGACGGCACGACCTCCTATCTCAACACGGTTGCCAAGGTTACGGCATATTAATTCGCCGCCCCGTCTTGATACCTGTTCAGCCTGAAGATGCTGCTTACCCAGTCTTCTCGCCCAGTATGGTATAAGGGTAGTATGTGCGGAGCCGGTGACAGGGTCTTCAGGTATGCCTGCCTGAGGCGCAAAGAACCTGGAGACAAAGTCAACCTCACGCCCCGGAGCGGTTACTATTATTCCGCGTGCCTTAACCTTTGAAAGAAGCATCATGTCCGGACTGAGCGAAAGGATAACATCATCATTGTCAAATACGGCAAGATAATCATCCCTCCCTTTATATGTTTCAGTCGGGGCAACTCCCAACCCGTCGATTAATAATTGCGATGACCCGACTGCCTGAATTGAATCGGCAGGGAAATTCAAGTACAGGACTTCCCCTTCTTTCCTCACGTACAAAGGACCGCTCTTGGATGAGAATGATATTTCGCTGCCAGAATAGCCGAGATGATTGAATATGACATGGGCAGATGCCAGCGTTGCATGGCCGCATAAATTCACTTCAACGGCAGGCGTGAACCAACGAATCTGATAAACCTCCCCCATAGGCACAACAAAAGCAGTGTCTGAAAGATTATTTTCCAGGGCGATTGACTGCATAATTTCAGGGCTAAGCGCTGATTCGGAGAAGACAACTGCGGCGGGATTGCCTGAGAATAACCGGCCAGTAAATGCATCAACCTGATATATGGGATATTTCATAATTCCTCTTTCTTGAATGCCAAAGCGATAGATTATTTTTAATCCTGCTTCTTTGCACCCCGGCGTTTTCTGCAATACTCAGCATAAAGAGATTTAATGCCCCCGCCTATTATATATGCTACAAAAATGCTAAGCAGAATTATCACTACCTCGAACGATTTTGTAAAATGATATACTATTAAAGACGCAACCAGGCTTATGATCAAAGCATAAATTGTAATGGCCTATAATAATTCAAGGTTTTTGTAATTTGAGACACTTATATCAAAATAATGATAAAAAGGCAAAAAAAGAATAATTATAGATTTAACAGATTGATAAAAGAATTTATAAAGATATTTTGGCTAACTGAGACAAAAAACAGTCTCCGCCCTCATCCGGCCTGCAGGTCTCCCGCCTACATAACACTGCAACGAGACTGGCCGGATCGGCTTGTGTTCCAGTATACAAGGTCTTGAATTAAAGCATTAATGAGGTAAGGTTTTATCTTGAAGTATGCCTGCAATTCCATTATTTAGAATACCATAATTTGTTTTTTCCTGAGGAGATACAGACTAAAAACACTGGATTCCGGCCTCCGCCGGAATGACGACTCGTGGCAGTCAGCTGTATCTTTGAGAATTAAAAAATCTTTTACGGAGGAGATGATATGAGGCTGGATTTTATTGAAGCGCGTGATCTGCCGGATGCATGGTTTCAGTGCGTTTACAGGCTCCTGGAATGCGGGCGTGAATACACCATCCAGAGGGGCAGCTTTGAGGGACAGAAAAGGCTGGAGTTCGATTATGTAACCGTCCATATCAAGCATCCTGACGTCCGGCCCCTGATCCCGGACATCCCGCCCGGCCTCGGCATCCCTAATCCGGTGGCAGACGGATATAT
>JBFYXR010000402.1:0-2519 GCA_041310455.1 Desulfobacteraceae bacterium
CGCTCTTCCGATCTAGAGAACTCGAATCCAGCTGGATCAACAGATCGCCTTTTTTTACCTCGCTCGCTTCATCCACAAGATAAGTAATAGCGGTCGTGCCTTCAACCTCCTTTTTGATAATAATCTTTTCTTTGGGCTGTATTGCCCCGGTCTCGGCAATGCTTATCTTGAGAGGGCCTTGCTTAACCGTATAGGTTTGGATGCTGTTCTCGGCATCTCCATCCGAAAGCAGTGAAATCGCGCCCCATAGGACTGAAACCAGGACTGCAATCCCTGCCATTGACATAACCGGATGATTCTTTACAGGTGCCGTTAATTTACTGACCAGTTCACTGAAATTTAACATTGCTATTCTCCCCGGATTCATATTCCAGCAGAAATTCTTATCTATTATGAAAATTCCCCTATCTCGCCGGAACTGAAGGTTTGCCATGAAGTAATTGATAAACGCTGAGGCCAGGGAGGTTATTTAGTCCTATCCGGAAATATATGATTTATGGATGGACACTATTTATTTATTCCCGACAATTTTTGTTTATCACGGTTGCTGTTCTCACCAGATTCTGACATAAACTCTGGCGGCTCTCATTATTTCGCTCCAGAACCTTTTTCAGGACGATCTCTTCGCTTGTTTATCCGGCCCCGTTTCAGCCTCTTGCAATCCATTCATCAAGGACATCCTTATCAAACCGCCAGACCCTTCCGATCCGGATCGCTGGGATCTTTCCTTCCTTGGATAATTTACATACAGTTATTGCATGCAGTTTTAGATAATCAGCCACTTCTTTTGTCTTCATTATTTTGGCCATGATAAATTCTCCTTCATATTAAAATGATCTTATATTGCTGTTCATTCAATGCTGCTCTGTTTCGCTGTCTTTCCGAATGGCACTGATAAAGACTCAATCAGCCCATTTCAAGTTATCGTGAAGCCCTGTCACAGTAATATCAATCAGCCTCATGTGACGGTCATGAGGCGGCATTGCCATGCTTCCTTTAATGGTTGACGGACTTGAAGTTTTCACCGTATTTCCGGCTGTAAAATGCCAGGCGCTCTGCATCGGAAGCATCCGGCTGCACCTTTCTTGTTGCCTCTTCATTCCGGGCCTCCCGCCTCTTCCCATCGGCCCTTACGGGCGGGCTTTTCCGCGGGGGTTTCAGACCGCGCGGCGGCCTGTTGTCATGCCCGGGCTTTTGCCGGGACCTCACCGGTTGCCTGTCATTTCTCTCGTTATCAAGGATAAAGCGCATCCCCTCACTTTCGTCCGTCTCAAGAAATGACTCATCAGCCCAGACAACAGGTATCTTCATATCTATAAAAGACTCCACAGACTCAAGCCCCATAACGAATTTTTCGCATGCAAGGGTTATGGCCCTGCCTGACTTGCCCGTACGTCCTGTGCGGCCGATCCGGTGGACATAATTTTCAGGGTCTTCAGGCAGATCATAGTTGACAACAAGATCGAGGTCGTCGATATGGAGGCCCCTTGCGGCTACATCGGTTGCCACGAGGTATTGAAGCCGGCCTGATTTGAAGTCCTCAACAATCTCCTGCCTCTTATTCTGGGGGAGGTCGCCGATAAGATATTCCGACTGATATCCATTATGTTCAAGACGATTTGAAACCATAAAGGCGGCCTGTTTGGTGTTTGTAAATATCAGAGCGCTTCTCGGTTCGCCTTCCTTCAGTATTCCGAGCAGCAGGGACATCTTTTCCCTGCTCTCCACGTGATAAATCACCTGGGATATCGCTTCAAGGGTTACCCTGTCAGGGGTCAAATTGATCTCAAAGGGGTCATTCATGTGCTCCCATGCGATTTGACGTGTTCGGCTGCTAAGGGTTGCGCTGAAAAGCATGGTCTGCCGCTTATTGTACTCAGGCATCCTTTTGAGCATCCATCTGATATCGGGCAGGAATCCCATATCAAAAAGACGGTCAGCCTCGTCGATGACAAGTATCTCGATCTCCCTTAAGTTGATTTTGCCCTGCCTCGCAAAATCAATGAGTCTTCCAGGGGTTCCGATTATTATGTCTATCTCTCCACCCTCCAGGAGCTTCTCCTGTTTGCGGTAAGCGACTCCTCCGTAAAAACAGCCTATCCTGAGATTTAAAAAACGGCCCAGCAGTTTGGCCTCCTCCTCTATCTGGACGGCCAGTTCCCTGGTCGGCGCGATGATAAGGCACTTCCTGTTGCGCTTCTCGCCGGCCAGCGCCTGAAATATGGAGACAAGGAATGCCGCGGTCTTTCCGGTCCCTGTCTGAGACTGGACGCAGACGTCCTTGCCCTTTAATGTGTGATAAAAGGTCTTCTCCTGGACAGGCATGCATTCTTTAAAACCCGCCTCGGAGATCCCCCTGACAATGTCCTTATCTAAATTAAACTCTGAAAACTTCATAACTACCCGGGTGTCTCCATCTCATCTCTATTGAATACAAGTATGCGGGGGCGGTCTGAAAAGATCACCTCCATCTGTTTGTTCAGGGCGCTGATAACAATCCCCATGCCGAAGGTATTATG
>JBFYXR010000404.1:0-6039 GCA_041310455.1 Desulfobacteraceae bacterium
CATAAAGCCGGACCTGGGCATCTGGTATATACCCTTCGCGGTAATCTTTATAGTGGGGTTTTCCAACGCGGTGAATCTTACTGACGGCCTCGACGGCCTCGCTATCGGGCCTGTAACAATCGCATTTTTCAGCTATCTTGTTTTTTCCTATATCACGGGAAATATCAGGATAGCATCGTATCTGCAGGTGCCCTACATCGCCGACAGCGGGGAGCTGACCGTGCTGTGCGGCTCAGTCATAGGGGCGGGGCTGGGGTTTCTGTGGTACAACACCTACCCTGCCGAGGTGTTTATGGGCGACGTCGGCTCTCTCCCTCTGGGGGCGCTCCTGGGAACGGTTGCGGTAATAACAAAACAGGAACTGACGCTCGTCCTGGTGGGGGGATTATTCGTTTTCGAGGCCCTGTCGGTGATATTCCAGGTGGCCTATTTCAAGATCACAGGAGGCCAGAGGATATTCAGGATGGCGCCGATACATCATCACTTTGAATTAAAGGGATGGCCGGAGTCCAAGGTGACAGTGCGCTTCTGGATCATTGCCATCATACTGGCCCTGCTGTCACTGGGGACCCTCAAGCTGCGCTGAGGGGAAGGGAGAGACATAAGGCTGCTATGGAATTTTACCAGAAAAGGGTCCTTGTAGTAGGCATAGGCAAATCAGGCATATCCTCTTCGCTCTGGCTGGCCGGCCGTGGCGCTGATGTCGTTCTTGCGGACATTAAAGAGGAGTGCGAGCTTGACAGGGATGCATTGACAAGGATCAGGGTTGCCGGCGTCAGGCTGGAGCTGGGCGCCCACCGCATGGAGACGTTTCTAAATTCCGATCTTATCGTTGTAAGCCCCGGGGTCCCGCTTGACATGGAGGTCCTCATTGCCGCGAAGAAGAAAGGCGTCCCCGTCATAGGTGAGATGGAGCTGGCTGCGCGTTTTTTTGATACGCCGGTTATCGCCGTAACGGGGACAAACGGCAAGACCACTGCAGTTTCACTCCTCGGGGAGATGATAAAGCGGTCCGGCAGGAGGGCCTTCGTGGGCGGCAATATCGGGACCCCTGCAATGGAGTATGCGGCGGGCAAAAAGGACTGCGATTACGTGGTCCTGGAGGTAAGCAGCTTTCAGCTCGACACGATAGAAAGGTTCAGCCCGAAGGTCGCCCTTTTATTGAACATAACACCTGACCATCTTGAACGGTATGCGGGGTTTGACGGATACGTGCAGTCGAAATTAAGGATATTTGAAAACCAGGGGAGGGGAGACTGGGCGGTGCTGAACGATGACGATGAAGCGCTGCGCCGATTCAAGAAGACGGACGGCCCGATGCTGCTTCGCTATGGCATGAAAAAGGAGGGCAGCAGGCGGCAGGCCTACATGGAAGGCAGGAGGCTGATCGCCGGGCTGCCTGGGGAAAAGGAGGTCTCCTTTGATACCGAACATTTCCTGCTGCCCGGGACCCATAATATAGAGAATCTCATGGGCATTGTCCTTGCTGCCCTTGCTGCCGGGGTCGATCAGGAGACTATACAGTCCTGCATTTTGAGCTTCAGGGGGCTTCCGCACCGCATTGAACCGGTCGGCGACATCAATGGAATAGGGTTCTATGATGACTCCAAGGCAACGAATGTGGATGCGGCACTAAGGGCAATCCAAAGCTTTGAGAGGCCTATTGTGCTCATCGCCGGGGGCCGCCATAAGGGCGGAGAATACAGACCCATGGTTGACGCGTCCCGCGGGAAGGTTAAGGCGGCGATACTCATGGGTGAATCAAAACAGCTTATGGCTGATGCCTTTGAAGGGCTCATACCATATGCCTTTGCTGAAGACATGAGGGATGCCGTATCCAGGGCGTCAGGCATCGCGGTTAAGGGCGACATTGTCCTGCTCGCGCCTGCATGCTCCAGTTTTGACATGTTTACGGATTATGCCCACAGGGGGAATGTATTTAGAATGGAGGTGGAAAGGCTAAAAAGTGTCGCTTAAAAGACCAGATCAGGGGGGATACGATTACCTCGTTCTTGCGCCGGCCATCCTGCTTTTCGGCCTGGGGCTGATAGCCATTTACAGCGCCAGCTCCTATCTCGCGGCAAGGGAGGTCGGTGACAGCTATTTCTATCTTAAGAGGCAGGCATTTTTCGGGTTTCTCGGCATCTGCCTTCTCATAGTGGCTAAGAATATCCCGCCCGGTTTTTATGGGAAGCTGGTCTATCCGGCCCTTATAACAAGCCTGCTCCTTCTTATAATGGTGCTGATACCGGGGATCGGGTCAAAGGTGGGCGGAGCGACAAGATGGATAAGGATCGGGGGCTTCTCCATTCAGCCGTCGGAATTTGCGAAGCTGTCGCTGGCCCTGTACATTGCCTATTCCATGGCGAAGAAAGGCCCCGTAATGTCCAGCTTTACAAAGGGCTTTCTGCCGCATCTTATAGTTGCGGGGTCCTTTATGTGCCTTATCCTGATGCAGCCGGACCTTGGAACGACAGTCATCATCGGATCCTGGCTCATGATCCTCCTCTTTGTAGGCGGCATAAATTTCCTGCAGCTGCTGCTAATGGCCGTTGCAGCATGCCCGGTGGTCTACTGGCTGATTACAAACGTAGGTTACAGGGCCAACAGGATGGTAGCTTTTCTCAATCCATGGGACGACCCGCAGGGGCTGGGCTTCCAGATCATCCACTCATTCCTTGCGTTCGGTTCAGGCGGTATCCTGGGCGTCGGCCTGGGCAACAGCAAACAGAAGCTCCTTTACCTGCCGGAACCTCATACTGACTTTGTCCTCTCCATTGTGGCGGAGGAGCTCGGGCTCATAGGGGTTGCGGCGGTTATAATCCTTTTCAGCATACTGATTATAAGGGGCATCAAGATATCCCTTGATGCGCCTGATCTTTACAGCAGCTACCTGGCCCTTGCCATAAGCGTACTCATGGGGCTTCAGGTGATTATCAATATGGGTGTGGTCATGGGCATGCTGCCCACAAAGGGCCTGACCCTGCCCTTTCTCAGTTACGGAGGGTCTTCGCTGCTGGTCAACCTGATAGGCGTCGGTATACTGCTGAGTATATCATCGAGGTCGTAGGAGGACAGAGGTCAGAGGACAGAAGACAGAGGTCAGAAGACAGAGGTCAGAGGTCAGAGGTCAGAAGACAGAGGTCAGAGGTCAGAAAAAAGCAATCTCTCACATATAATACAGATTGCGCTACGAAAAATGGCATAAAACAGAGAGGCCTAAAACGATTGAAGGATAAGGCATTCAAAGGATTGAGGCTCATAATAGCCGGTGGAGGGACGGGCGGGCATATCTTCCCGGGCCTTGCGGTAGGAAAGGAAATCCTTAAAAGACATCCTGCGTCAGAGGTCCTTTTCGTCACCGGTGACAGGAAGATCGAGGGCGATATCCTTAAAGACGCAGGAATCAGGCGCGTTTCAATAACCGTGGAGGGGATCAAGGGGCGCGGACTGATGAAGACATTAAGGGCCGCACTGAAACTGCCCTGCGGGTTCTTTCAGTCGCTTTCTGTAATAAAAAGATTTTCGCCTGACATCGTTCTCGGCGTGGGCGGCTATTCGGCAGGCCCGGTCTGCCTTGCGGCACGGATCATGGGCATCAGGACGGCGATACATGAGCAGAATTCATATCCGGGTGTAACAAACAGGCTGCTGTCCAGGTTTGCGGACAGGGTCTTTGTATCCTTCATGGACAGCGGGAAATATTTTCCCGAAGGCAAGGTCCGCGTTACCGGCAACCCTATCCGGGCCTCCTTTATAACCTGTGCAGAGGGCGAAAAGGGGCGTGCGGGGAGATTTACAATCCTCGTAACCGGGGGAAGCCAGGGGGCATCGGCGATAAACGGCGTCTTCATTGCTGCGCTTAAAAGGATAAGGGAAAAGGGGCTGGACCCGCTGGTTATACATCAGACAGGCCAGGCAGATTTTGAAAATGCAGTTCAGGCATACAGGGACAACGGGCTTGAGGGCGACATTAAACCCTTTATACAGGATATGCCCGCGGCATACGGGAAGGCGGATATTGTCATAGGAAGGGCAGGGGCCGGGACGGTTTTTGAACTGGCGGCGATGGGAAAGCCTTCGATCCTGATACCCTATCCCCACGCGGCGGACGATCATCAGACATGCAATGCCAGGATGCTTTCCGATGCCGGAGGGGCAATAATGATACCTCAGGATGAACTGGATCCTGACAGGCTTGCCGGGGTCCTTGCCGGTTTCATGGAGGACCGGGGCCCCCTTGAAAAAATGGCCGTGCAGGCAGGGAAGACAGCGAGACCTGACGCCGCAAGGGATATCGCAGACCAGATAGAGGAGATGATTGGTGTCCGGCAGGACGCCGGCGCAGGGCGCAGGGCGCAGGACGCAGGGGAAAAGCAACAAAACGGATTCAACGGCAATTAAGCCGTGGTTTGAGAAATTTTGAGCAATGGATCAGGTATGAAAATATTAGGCAAGACAAAACACATCCATTTTATAGGCATCGGCGGCATCGGGATGAGCGGCATTGCGGAGCTGCTTATAAACCTCGGCTATACCGTAAGCGGGTCCGACATGAAAGACACCGGCGTCATCAGGAGACTGGAACAAATGGGAGGGAAGGTCTTCAGCGGCCACAGGGGTGAAAACGTTGAGGGCGCGGATGTGGTGGTCTACTCATCAGCCGTGTCCTTTGAGAATCCCGAGATCACTGAGGCCAAAGACAAGGGCATCCCTGTAATCCCAAGGGCCGAGATGCTCGCTGAGCTGATGAGGCTGAAATACGGCGTTTCCATCGCAGGGGCACATGGAAAGACAACGACAACCTCCATGGTCGCGGCTATCCTGACGGCTGGAGGGCTTGACCCGACCGTGGTCATAGGGGGGAGGCTGGATATCTGGGGCGGCTCCAATGCCAAGCTGGGCCAGGGCGATATCCTTGTGGCGGAATCGGATGAGAGCGACGGGTCATTCATGCTGCTTTCTCCGGCCATAGCGGTCGTGACCAATATAGATTATGAGCATGTTGACTATTACGGGTCCATGGAGAATATCAGGAATACCTTTACCGGCTTTATAAACAAGATTCCATTTTACGGGACGGCGATAGTGTGCCTGGATAACCAGGAGATCCAGAATATAATCCCGCTGATTAAGAAAAGGCATATTACCTATGGCCTGACGTCCCAGGCTGACCTGAAGGCCAGGGACATCAGGAAAGGCCCTTTCGATGTGGATTTTGAGGTTGTGAACCGCGGCAGCTCCATGGGGAGGGTAAGGGTCAGCATGCCCGGTAATCATATTGTCCTGAACGCGCTGGCGGCCATTGCTGTGGGCCTTGAGTTTGAGATAGGCATGGAAGACATCAGCAGGGGGCTTTCCTCCCTTGGAGGGCTTGAGAGGCGGTTCCAGGTTAAGGGTGAGAAGAACGGGATAATGGTCATTGATGATTACGGCCACCACCCTGCCGAGATATCGGCAACCCTTGAAACTGCCAGGGAGTGCTGGCCGGAGAACAGGCTCATAGTCGTGTTCCAGCCCCACAGGTACAGCAGGACAAAGGCGCTCTATGACCGCTTCGTCATATCATTCAATCAGGCGGACATGCTCGTGCTTGCACCGATATATCCTGCCGGAGAAAGGCCCATGGAGGGTGTTGATTCAGGCTGGCTTTATCATGGGATAAAGGAGCGCGGCCACAAAGATATAAAACTCGGCGGCAGCCATAATGAGATACTGAAGCTCCTGCTGGAGGTTGTCAGGCCGGGTGACAGGGTGATAACCCTCGGTGCCGGGGATATATACCGCATAGGTGAGGAGCTCCTGGGAAAGATATAGGGATGGATGATCGGCAGAGATCAGGACTTTCGGATTTAATGCAGGGAGGAATAGCCTTTGACCTCCCCATGGGTCACATGACTACCTACAGGGTGGGAGGAAATGCCGAGGCAGTATGCTTTCCGGGTGAATTGCCGGTCCTTTGCAGCCTGATAACCTGCCTGAACAGGGAAGGGATACCCTGGACGGTCGTGGGGAAAGGCAGCAACCTGCTGGTGGGCG
>JBFYXR010000406.1:0-2697 GCA_041310455.1 Desulfobacteraceae bacterium
AAGTGTTGTCATCCTCTCATGTAAGCAGGAGATATCCCCCTTTGGCCTGCCGCGCCGAAGCCTTGGCGAAGGCTGGATGGGGCAAGGAGGAGGTTATCCCCTTCGAAAATATCCAGAGGAGAATTATCATCCTCTTGAGTACGCAGAAGGATTTGTCCCCCTTCGGAGGGGGGATAAGGGTAAGGCATACAAATTCGGGAACTAAGTCAGAATACTCCAAAAGCGATAAATAACACCGATCACGATCGAGCAACCATTCTCTTTGTCCCCCTCCAGAGGGGTCGCAGGGGGAGGTTATCCCCTTACAGGAACTGCATAAGCACTTGTCATCCTCCTGAGTAAGCAGGAGCAACTGTCCCCCTTCGGAGGGGGCAGGGGGAGGTAAAAGGAGGTTACACCATGAACACAAGAAATACATTTATGATTGCCGCCATAGCCGTTTCTCTCGGGGCGTTGAATGCCGACGCCTCTGACACGGTCATACCTTTTAAAATGCCGGAGTTTCAAATACCGGGAGTTAAGAATTTTCCCCCGAAGCTGAAACCGGAAAAGCTTCCGTCTCCCGGCATCTACAGATCATCACCATACATTTCCATAGTGATCGTCCCGGAATCCGTTGACCCTGCCTTTGAACACAACCTGGGCGCCGGTATGCGCATGGACGATAATGTCAAAAGTCCCGACAGTAATCTTGAGCCCTATCAGTTCGCCAGGTGAAGAAAACCGCTCAGGTTTATTCGGAATGCCCCGGAGGAAAAAAATATGAGAGGGATGTCCATAACCGGTTTTAATGGACATCCCTCTCATTCATGGGGACACTAACACTATCAGCGGTATCATCACCGCGTTTATTTAATCTGCAATTTCCTGTTTCATGGTCACTTCTTTACAACATAGCCTTCCATAATCTTTATCAGTGAGTTAGGCAACGGCACCGGACCCGATTTACTGCCATCAGAAGGTATGGAGGCTGCACCCCTGCTGGAGGTGTAGCCGAGCATCATACCCGTTGCCCCTGCATAGTCTCCATCCCCTCCGACTATTACTTCAATAATGAAATCAATCTTGCCGTCGGCGCTGTCGGGGACCAGATTGCCGGCTATCCCGCCATAGGAATATATTGACCCTCCATCCAGTTCATAAATGCACAGGTTTTTTGCATGAAAAAAATCACCCCAGGAGGAATCATCGATGAAATCGGGTTTAAGTGCATCGGTATCCTCGTCAAACGGATCAGGGGGGAATTGATAATAATATTCGGCCCTGCCGAAGGGTTCAACCCACCCCATGCCTGCGATCATCGTGGTCCCGCTGGTCCACGGCTTCCACACCTTGTTCCCGGCCTCCATCTCGATATTTATCGGGATCAGGACATTGCCTGCAAAGTCTTCCTCTGCGTCCGGCCATTTTTGTGGATTTTGTGTCCCGATCGAAGGCAGTGCGGTTTTGTACTTTGATTCTTTAACCTGGATATTGATGTATCCCTCCATAATCTTGATAAGCGATAATGGAAGGCTGCTGTCAGGGTCATCACCCCTCCCGGGTGTACGGCCGAGCAGCATCCCGGTAGCATTTTTATATCTGCCCGTTCCCCCAACGATTACATTGACAAGGTAATCCATTTTGCCATCATCACCAACCACGGGCTGGACATTTCCCATAACCCCGTCCCAGGCATATATATCGCCGTCCGGAAGGCTGTAAATGCAGAAAAGGCTTGTGCCGAACAATGCCTTCCAGGCCGGATTCATCGTGGCAGGATCCGTCCACATAAAAGATGGCTTGTAGTTATCAGCCACGAGGTAACCAACGCCTCCGACATATGTTGCCCTGCCGAGTGGCAAAATCCACCCGCTTCCGGAATGCACTGTATACCCTGGACTTGGGCCTGTCAGGTGGTACGGCACACCTGCCTCCATCTGCATCGAGATAGGAATTGTCTGATAGGTCACGTTTGGATTCTTGGAGTTAGGATTCGGCGTGTCTTTTGCGATTACCTGGGAAACGGTAAAAAGGACGACAATGATTAAGACAAATAAAGATAGAACAGATACTGACCTCAGGAACCGATTTACTTTCATTTTAAGACCCTCCTTTCATGTTAAACGAAATTAGTGCCCCGTTAATCATAAATGGAATCAGCAATGTCCGGTTAGGCTCTTGCATTGGGAAAAGCCGGCGCATCAGGGCATGGAAGGCCCAATTTTAAAAATGAAATGGGCGGTCTGCCGGGGAGAGCGGGCTCTTTCCCTTACCAGGCGGGCGGCGGGCCACCTCAGTTAGAACCATGACCTGAGTTCCCTGAAGACACGGCAATAGCTCTCCGCCCGCTTTACCGCGTCCTATGCACAGGAATTGCTCCTGGGCCATTTCATTTTTAAATTTGGGCCTCCCATGCCTTACGAGCTAAATAATGGTCATATTCAAGATCCTAGCCGGACATTACTGAAATAGAATAGCTTTCTAAAGTTTACATGGAAAACAAATAATGATTTTAAACTGAAATAATTGATTTGAATTCGGATAATTACCTTGATATGCCTTATTCAGGGATCACATGAAAATGAAGGATAAAACCTGTTTCAAAAGAGAGAGGAACTTGTTTTTGAAGATGTCTACTTATGCCAGAAAATATAACCCGTGTCAAACTGAAATAAAAACAGGGATGAACCCTGGCATGACCTCAATGTCCCGGCA
>JBFYXR010000409.1:0-4473 GCA_041310455.1 Desulfobacteraceae bacterium
CGCTGGTAACATCAGCAAGCACACACCCTGACGGAAGATATCCTGCTATCCTTTTGATAACGGATTCGGTTGAGTCAATTGGAACGCTGATCAGAGCCAGGTCGATTCCGCTGCACAGGGACTCGATATTATTCCAGTCACTGCTGCCCATGGATCGGGCATTGTAGCCTGACCTTGTAAACCAGCCGTGAAAATATTTCCCCATGCCCCTTGTTCCGCCCACAACCAGGACAACCGCACCAGGCCGGATTCCCTTCCTGGAAATGGATTCAGTCTGGTCCACCCTTGATCGCCGCATTATGGCCCTGAACAGCTCTTCGAGATAATCGGGGTCCAGGCCCACATCCCTTCCCAGAGAGCGGCGCACCGAGATCATATCCTCTTCCCTTGCGGGATGATGAACAGGCAGGTTATGGGCCTTTTTCAGGGAGACCATCCTGTCAACCTCCGCCTGCCTGTCAGCAAGAAGTTTTATCAGGCCCCTGTCAATCTCGTCTATCTTGCCGCGAAGTGATTCCACTGATTCAGGCCTCGGATCATTGAGATCACTTTCCTTTCTCTCTCTAGAATCTAAATTATTAATTTCCTTTTTCATCATTATCTGCCTTTTCTTGAACGCGATTTTCACGATTTTATCTTGTGCCTTTTTGCAGGGCGTATTGCAATATACCAAGGGCGTAATGCATTATGCCCCTGCATACGTTTTACCCCCCCATCGCCTTGCGCCTTACGCCTTGCCCCCTGTGCCTTCTTATATCCTATACCTGCCATGGGTATTCTCGGCATTTTCCATATGCTCAAAGGCCGAACGGATCATCTTTTCCGTCGTCTCCCAGGAGATGCACGCGTCTGTGATGGATACCCCGTATTTCAGCGTGGAAGGGGGTCCCGCAATTATCTGACTCCCTTCAAACAGGTTGCTTTCTATCATCATGCCTGTTATCGCCTCATTCCCGTCCATGCGCTGATTGATGACATCCTGCCATACCATCGGCTGCATCCTGTAGTCCTTGTTGGAATTGGCATGGGAGCAGTCCACCATAAGTGTTTCATTAAGTCCGTTTTTTCTCAAAAGATTGACAGCCTCATAAATGCTTACGGAATCATAATTGGGCCTGTTCCCTCCCCTGAGAACCATATGCGTCCATGGGTTGCCCCTGGTTTTAACTATGCTTGTCCTTCCCTTGGAGTCAATGCCGATAAACTGCTGCGGCGATCCGGAGGCCATGATTCCGTTGACGGCTACCATCAGGTCTCCATCTGTCCCGTTTTTAAGTCCTACGGGCATGGAAAGCCCGCTTACCATCTCCCTGTGCGTCTGGGACTCGGTGGTCCTTGCGCCGATTGCAGACCAGCAGATCAGGTCCGCGATATACTGGGGAGTAATGGGGTCAAGCATCTCGGTTGCCGTTGCGAGCCCTGTCTCGGTTATCTTTAATAAAAGCTCCCTCGCCTTCCTCAGTCCCGACATTATATCACATGAACCGTCCAGCCATGGGTCATTGATCATCCCTTTCCAGCCGATGGTGGTCCTGGGTTTTTCAAAGTAGACCCTCATAACCGGGAATATCCTTGCCTCGAGATCCTTTCTCAGCCTGTTGAGGCGTTCCGCGTAATCAAGGGCGGATGCCTCGTCATGGATGGAGCATGGGCCAGTGACAACCAGTAAGCGCTTGTCTTTTTTTCCAAGTATATCCCTGATGACATCCCGCGATTCGATAACCGTGCGTCCGGACGTTGCTGAAAGAGGCAGTTCTCTGACCAGGTCTTCGGGCGAAACCATGGGGGTGAATGATTCTATATTAACGTCCAATATCTTTTCCATAATATCCTCTCGATCGATATAAACGGCCATAAAAAAAGCCGCGGGATTTTTTCTCCTGCGGCTTTTTTATCGGTCCTGTAAAATTAAAAAAATCAGGGCGCCGCAGGCAGACCGCAGGTGTAATAATAGTAATAATACCTGTTTCCCTTGCCTGAAAGATGCGCCATGTTCAATTTCCTGAAGATTCAATAAAATTAAATGTAAACATAGCACAGGAATATTTCCTTTATCAAGAAAAACTTCCACAAATTATGCATTGACAACCGTTTGATATAATGTGTATTCTTCCTTCGCTATAAAACCTGACAGGCCCCCTCTTCCGGAAAATCCTGTTTATAAACCGGACAGCGAGATTATCCAACGATGCGAGGAATCCTGCTTTTTATCAATGGGTTATAATAAATCATACCCCCGTGAGAAAGGGACTGCCGGTGCTAATCCGAAAACAGCTGTTTTCGAATTTATCTTAAATAAAGGAGTTATAAGATGGCGAAATTATTAGTTGACGATAGGGATCAGAAATTCGTCCTGTTTGAGCAATTGGAAGTAGGAAAATTATCCGAATCAAAACTTTACTCCGACTTTGACGATGAAGTCTATGCCATGGTCCTGGGCGAGGCCCAGAAACTTGCCACAAAGGCCACAATGCCCACAAATTCCATCGGGGATTCAGAGGGATGCGTCTTAAAAGACGGCAATGTAACAGTTCCAAAATGCTTTCATGAACTCTGGCGTTTGTGGAACGAGGGCGAATGGCGGCGGCTTGATCTTCCCCAGGAGATAGGCGGACAGGGAATGCCCATGGTTATCGGCATGGCAGCCAATGAATACTTTGAGGCAGCTAATCTGGCCTTTCAGACCATGGCAGCCATGACCCGAGGCGCAGCCTTCCTTATAGCAACACATGGGAATGATGCCCAGAAAGAGATATATGTGGAAAAGATCCTTTCAGGCCAGTGGACGGGAACAATGGTCCTGACAGAGGCGGACGCAGGAAGCGATGTGGGCGCCACAAAGACAACTGCCGAACTTAACGCAGACGGCACTTATAAAATCACAGGGACCAAAGTCTTTATTACGGCCGGGGACACAGGACTCACTGAAAATATCATCCACCTTGCCCTTGCCAGGATTAAGGGCGCACCCGCCGGAACAAAGGGTCTCTCACTTTTCCTTGTTCCTAAAATCAGGGTAAATCCTGACGGTTCATTAGGCGAGCCCAACGATGTAAAGACAATAGGTATTGAAAAAAAGATGGGCATCAAGGGATCACCCACATGCCAGATAACCTTCGGGGAGGAAGGGAAATGCATCGGCGAGCTGATAGGCGAAGTAAACAAGGGAATGCCCATTTTCTTTACCATGATGAACGAATCCAGGCTAATTGCCGCACGTCACGGTGCTTCAATTGCCGCTTCGGCATACCTTCATGCCCTGAATTACTCCAGGGAAAGGCTTCAGGGATCGGAGATAGGCGCACCCCCAGGGTCACCCCAGTGCCCCATCATTAAACATCCCGATATCCGCCGTATGCTGCTTATGATGAAGTCCTACACCGAAGGGGTTCGCGCGCTCATACTTTATACATCTTACTGCATTGACCAGGAAAGGATTATTGAGGACAGGGACGAAAGGCAGAAATGGATAAACAGAACGGCATTTTTAACACCTGTTGCCAAGGCATACGGGTCCGATCTGAGCTTCCGCGTCACTGAGGCGGCCATGCAGGTCTATGGCGGCTATGGATACATGAAGGATTATCCCATTGAGCAGTTCCTGCGGGATGAAAAGGTCCACTCCATCTTCGAAGGCGCCAATGGCATACAGGCGCTTGACCTTGCTGGAAGAAAGCTCTTAAGGGAAAGCGATGACCTCTACAATGGCCTGCTGAAGGACATAGAAAAATTCTGCGATGAAAACAAGAACCACCCCACGCTATCCAAATATATTGAGACGCTGTACACCGCCAGAAGGGCCTTGAGCGATGCCTCGGAGTTTATCACTGAGACAGGCAAAAAGGATTTCCCGCTCCTGGCCCTCTATGCGACGCAATATCTGGAGCTTTTCGGTGATGTCATAACAGGCTGGCTTCTTCTGTGGCAGGCTGTTATAGCCCAGCAGGCGCTGGATAAGATAATATCTGAAAAGGGTGTTGATGTAAAAAAGGGATTGAATAAACTCTTTTCCGAAAACACCGATGCGGCCTTTTACAGCGGCAAACTCGCTTCAGCCAGATATTTTATAAGCAATGTGGTCAGCCAGGCAACCTCAAAGGCCGCCTTAATTATGAATGCCGACAGGGCCGGCCTGGAGATTTCCGAGGATTGTTTCTGATCCCTGGCTGTTTGTCCTCCATGAAAGAACATCCCGACGGCAAAGGCCGAAGGGATGTTCTATTAACTATCATTCGCCATCCCGGTTAATCCCCTGCCGGATAAATTTTGGCCCCGATACAATCCTGTCCAAAACAATGATGTAATCGCTTATGAGAGCAGATAAAGATGCTCTATTCTCTGATTATATAAATAGAGAACCTGAAACCGTCATTCCCGCGAAGGCGGGAATCCAGAGTTTGCAGCTGAGAGAAAACCACTGGATGCCAGCCTGCGCGGGAATGACGAGATATAAATGCTTTTCCTTAAAGACTT
>JBFYXR010000412.1:0-2963 GCA_041310455.1 Desulfobacteraceae bacterium
CAGTAAAGGTTGATATATCCCCGTACTCAAGGAATATCTCCTCGGCCCTTTCAAACACCCTTGGTTTAACAAAAAAATATTTACCGTAACGGATTATGATAGGTCTTCCCACAAAACGGGATACGAAATAATTTGCATAGGCCCCTGCCAGTGAGCCTGTCATTCCGCACAGTACGGCAACGGCAAAGTCCATGGCAGGAGCTCCGAAGCTCAGCTCACCTCTATGGACAAGAAAGCCCGCAGGAATCAACACTACCTCGCTGGGCAGGGGGATGACTGAACTTTCAATAGCCATCAAAATAAAAATCAGAATGAATCCCCATGTGTGGGCATTTGATGCCGCCCATTCGATATGGCCTATGAGTGCTTCAGTCATGTAAGTCACCCGCCTGATGCTCATCGCGAAGAAGATCAAAAACCGTCTTTACAGGATTGAACGTAATGATCGGGACCTCGATGAATACCGTGTTCCAGAAGGCCATGGCGCCGTTCCACAGCCCCGGCAGTTCAAGGGCCTTCAGCTCCCTGCCGTCCTTTGACTTGATTGATATGAAATATGTATCGGGATCAACAAATTTCTTAAGCTCAAAAGGCCTTCCATTGAAGTCCCTGACGCCGCATACCAGATCAACAGGATTGAAATGGGTTGACGCCTCCATGATGCGCCTCTGCGTGCCATCCTCAGTGTTGATCTGTGATTTTTCCACTATCTGAAGGGAGACGCCTCCGTCGGCGCGCCTTACCCAGAAGGGGCCGCCTCCGGGTTCTGCCTGGTTCCTGACCATGCCGCATACCCTGACAGGCCTGTTCAGTATAGCGCAAAGGTATTCCGTCCTTTTATCACGTGAGAGGTCTTGTGTCCCATCCGGAGGGTTTATTGACAGGTCTTTCCTGACAAAATTGAATATCGAATTTATAATGGCCTCATCCGCACCGTCTTTTTCGAGCATTTTCAGGTAAGAGAAGATAATTTCCTGCAGTTCCACAAGATATCCTGCAAGGGCCTTCTTGTATATGGTTGAGGCGACCCTGAGCCTGTCAGGCGCAACATTGTCGATGTTCTTTACAAAAATAATATCGCCCTTAAGATCGCTGAGATTTTCAAGGAGCGCGCCATGGCCGCCCGGTCTGAAGACAAGGCTGCCGTCGGTTTCCCTGAAAATGGAATTATCCCCGTTGACGGCGATTGTATCGGTGGACGGCTTTTGACTGCTGAAATTTACCTCAAGATCCGATCCGGATTTTTCATAACGCACCTTCACCCCCTTCACATGCGCCCTTATTGCATCCTCATGTTCAATGGAGACCGTGAAATGAACACGCGCCTTTCCATGGGCGTCGACGGTGTAGTCGGCGGCCTCGGCCAGATGCTCCTCAACCGGCGTGCGTGAACAGTCTTTGTATTGATGAAAAGAAATCAGTGCCTTTGGAATACCTGCGAGGTTGAGCCCCTTTTTATAGAGCGCATATTCGAGAACAGCCTTGTGGTTTTGCCCGGAGACGGCACTTTCTATTTCTATGCCGTCTCTCGACATGAGTGACTTCAGGTCATCGTAGAATGGAAATCTCTTTATGTTCTCAATAAAATTCAAAAGTAGTTGATAATCACCGTTGGACTTTGCCTGCTCACGAATAGAAGGCGCATCAAAATATTCGGACTGAATGTTTGCGGCCATCAATTCCTTGAACATCCTGGTTGCCGCGCCCGAGGCAGGGACGAATTTCATCGCCCTTCCGGCTGCCTGCGCCTTTGAATAGACGGCAGTCAGTCTTGAGATATCCTTCTCATCCAGGACTCTTATGCCATCGTTTATCCTGCACGGCCTCAGGACATTGACATGGGAAAAGCCGTTTTTGAATATCTCGATCTGTCTCAGTATCTCGTCCGGGGTTATGCCTCTTTCTCCTATGTCCTTGAGGTCCTTTTCATTGAATATGGATCTGTCCATCTGACTGTTTCTCCAGGGGTATTAAAACCGTATCAGCACCATGACCGGACATAAAAACCAAATCCGGCAAAACCGGAACTAAATTCTCTCCCCCTTTTAGGGGGAGGCAGGAGGGGGTCTTGAAATAAAATTAATGGACAAAACATGAAGAGACCCCACCTTAATCCTCCCCTGTGAAGGGAGGAGATTATTAAAATATCTTGCCTAAATGTTTATTAAAATATCACTTAGAGAATGAAGCCGAAGAATATTTGATAAGAAGTTTCATGTCAACTGTGAAACTTTAATCTTTTTTAGGATTGCAGCACAGACCTCCTCCTGCGTCAGACCAGAGCAATCAACCGTTACATCGGCATACCTTTCATACAGCGGGCAGCGCTCTTCAAAAAGGTCCCCAAGGCCCTGCCCCGGGCTCCTTGCGAGTCCTCTTGTGTCGATATCCCGGACCCTGGATTCAATGGTGGGCAGATCCACGTTAAGAAAAACGCTGAGGCCGCCTGATTTCAGGTGTGTCATTGCTGCATGACTGTAAACGGCGCTTCCCCCTGTGGCGATTACATGATTTGAGATGTCAAGGCTGAGGATGACGGCCTCCTCTATCCTGCGCAGCGCCATGTGGCCGTCCTTATCTACAATATCCTGAAGGGATCGGTTCTGCGCGGTCTGGATCAGCAGATCGGTATCCACAAAGCCGAGTGACATCATTTTGGCAAGGATGACGCCGACTGTGCTCTTGCCTGCCCCGGGCATGCCTACAAGTATGACGTTGACTTCTTTTATGCTCATTATATTTATCCTGGAAATTTTTAAACCCTAACATTTATAGCAGAATACCGCAATAAAGACAAAAGAAGACGAAGTGTGTAATCACGGACCCCGGCAGATGCTGGAATACATGCGGTTCGGTTGATTTGAGCACTTTGTTTTATCTTGACAAAAAAGGTAAAGTCTCCCACTATGTTCTTGTAATCATTGCTATCTTTTTAATAAAGGAGCTGCATATGACCGGCTTCA